>NZ_JAAGPM010000174.1:0-14239 GCF_017104865.1 Burkholderia sp. Ac-20349 | reverse complement strand
CATCCGCCACGGCTGCCGCCGCCGCACCGGCCTCGGGCGCCACCGACGCATCGGCCGCCGCTGCCGCATCGGCACCGGCCGCACCCGCCGCGCCGACCGCACCGTTCTCCGTCGATTCGTCGAAGATCAGCGCGGGCGACACCGCGTGGATGCTGACCTCCACCGCGCTCGTGCTGTTCATGACGATCCCGGGCCTCGCACTGTTCTACGCGGGCATGGTCCGCAAGAAGAACGTGCTGGCGACGGTGATGCAGAGCTTCGCGATCACCGCGGTGATCACGGTGCTGTGGACGGTGATCGGCTACAGCCTCGCGTTCACGCCGGGCAACGGCTTCATCGGCGGCCTGTCGCGCGCGTTCCTGCACGGGATGAACTACATCCACGGCGACAAGGCGACGACGCTGACCGTCAGCCACCTCGCGCCGACGATTCCGGAATCGGTCTACTTCGTCTACCAGATGACGTTCGCGATCATCACGCCGGCGCTGATCTGCGGCGCGTTTGCCGACCGCATGAAGTTCTCGGCGATGCTCGTGTTCATGACGCTCTGGTCGCTGATCGTCTACGTGCCGATCGCGCACATGGTGTGGGAGCCGACCGGCTGGCTGTCGTCGGACGGCGTGCTCGACTTCGCGGGCGGCACGGTGGTGCACATCAACGCCGGTATCGCGGGCCTCGTGTCGTGCCTGATGCTCGGCAAGCGCGTCGGCTTCGGCCGCGAATCGATGGCGCCGCACAACCTCGTGCTGACGATGATCGGCGGCTCGATGCTGTGGGTCGGCTGGTTCGGCTTCAACGCGGGTTCGGCGGTGGCGGCTGACGGCCGTGCCGGCTTCGCGATGCTGACGACGCAAGTCGCGACGGCCTGCGCGGCGCTCGGCTGGATGTTCGCCGAGTGGATCTCGCACGGCAAGCCGTCGGTGCTCGGCATCGTGTCGGGTGCGGTCGCGGGTCTCGTCGCGATCACGCCGGCGGCCGGCTTCGTCGGCGTGACGGGTGCGCTCGCGATCGGCATCGCGGCCGGCGTCGTGTGCTTCTGGTCGGCGACGTGGCTCAAGTCGAAGCTCGGCTACGACGATTCGCTCGATGCGTTCGGCGTGCACGGCGTGGGCGGGATTCTCGGCGCGCTGCTGACGGGCGTGTTCGCGGTCAAGGATATCGGCGGCGCCGACGGCAGCCTGCTGCTGCAGGCCAAGGGCGTGGCGATCACGCTGGTCTACAGCGGCGTGCTGAGCTTCGTGCTGCTGAAGCTGATCGACCTGACGATCGGCCTGCGCGTGTCGGAAGAGGAAGAGCGCGAAGGCCTCGACGTGGTGCTGCACGGCGAGCACGTCGAATAAGTCATAAGAATGACCGGCGGGCCGCCGCGACGACGGCGCCCGTCACGAATGAGCGCAGCGACTTCGGCCCGCCCCACCCGGCGGGCTTTTTTTCTCCTGCTGCGCGCTGCCGTAGCGCATAACCCTTCGCGCTATCGGGTCAATAGCCGAAAACTTCCTCCAAACCCTTGCGAAGCCGGGAACAATCCCCAAATGGGCAAAGCAATTGCTCTACAATCTTCATTCTCCCGCTCGCGAGTGATTCATGGTTCCCCACCTCGTTACCGCGTTGAACGGTCCGCTGCTCGAACTCGAGCAGAAGATCCTCGACGCGACGCCTGCGATCGAACGCTGGTTCAGGCTCGAATGGCAGGAACATACGCCGCCGTTCTATTGTTCGGTGGACCTGCGCAACGCCGGCTTCAAGCTGGCGCCCGTCGACGCGAACCTGTTTCCCGGCGCATTCAACAATCTGCCGTCCGAAGTGCTGCCGCTCGCCGTGCAGGCCGCGATGGCCGCAATCGAGAAGATCTGCCCGGACGCGAAGAACCTGCTCGTGATTCCCGAGCTGCCGACCCGCAACGCGTTCTACCTCGAAAACGTCGCGCGCCTCGCGACGATCATGCGCCAGGCCGGCCTGAACGTGCGCTTCGGGTCGCTCGACCCGAGCATCACCGACATGACGCCGATCACGCTGGCCGACGGCCAGAAGATCGTGCTCGAACCGCTCGAGCGTTCGCAGCGCCGCCTCGGCCTGAAGAATTTCGATCCGTGCTCGATCCTGCTGAACAACGACCTGTCGGCCGGCATTCCGGGCGTGCTGGAAAACCTGCACGAGCAGTACCTGCTGCCGCCGCTGCACGCGGGCTGGGCCGTGCGCCGCAAGTCGACGCACTTCTCGTGCTACGACGATGTCGCGAAGAAGTTCGCGAAGATGGTCGGCGTCGATCCGTGGATGGTGAATCCGTATTTCGCGCACGTGGAAGGCGTCGACTGGCAGGCGCATGAAGGCGAGCAGGCGCTCGCCGACGCGATCGACGGCGTGCTGAAGAAGATCGCGCGCAAGTATCGCGAATACGGGATCAGCGAGAAGCCGTACGTCGTCGTGAAGGCCGACGCGGGCACGGCGGGGCGCGGCGTGATGACCGTGCACGACGCGGCCGAGATCGGCCGCATGTCGAAAGCCGAGCGCGCGCAGATGGCCGAGTCGAAGGCCGGCCTCGCGGTGCGCGACGTGATCGTGCAGGAAGGCGTGTATACGTTCGAGCGCGTCGGCGACGAAGTCGCGGAGCCCGTCGTATACATGATCGACCGCTACGTGGTCGGCGGCTTCTACCGTACGCACGCCGGCCGCGAGCGCGACCAGAACCTGAACGCGCCCGGCATGCACTACGTGCCGCTCGGCTTCGAGCACACCGCGCTGCCGGATGCCGGCGCGAAGCCGGGTGCCGCACCGCCGAACCGTTTCTACATGTACGGCGTCGTCGCGCGGCTGTCGCTGATCGCGTCGTCGATCGAACTGGAAAAGACCGATCCCGAAGCCATCCAGGTGTAACGGACCTTCGCCAAGTACAGGACCTCATGGACATTCTCTTTATCGCCGACCCGCTCGAGCGCTTCAAGATCTACAAGGATTCGACCTACGCGATGATGGCGGAGGCCGCGCGGCGCGGGCATGCGATCTACGCGTGCGAGCCGCGCCACCTCGCGTGGACGGGTTCCGCCGTCGAGGCCGACGTACGGCGCGTCACGTTCGTCGGCGAGCTGGACGACCTGCATCGCGACACCTGGTTCGAAGAAGGGCCCGTCGATGCGCGCCGCCTCGAATCGTTCGGCGCGGTGCTGATGCGCAAGGATCCGCCGTTCGACATGGAATACGTGACGTCCACGTGGCTGCTGGAGCTGGCCGAGCGCGCGGGCGCACGCGTGTTCAACAAGGCGCAGTCGATCCGCGACCATTCGGAGAAGCTCGCGATCGGCGAGTTTCCGCAGTTCGTCGCGCCGACGCTCGTCACGCGCGATGCGAAACGGCTGCGCGCGTTCCATGCCGAGCACGGCGACGTGATCCTGAAGCCGCTCGACGGGATGGGCGGGATGGGCGTGTTCCGCGTGAAGCCGGACGGCATGAACCTCGGTTCGATCATCGAGATGCTGAGCCACGACGGCACGCGCTCGGTGATGGCGCAGAAATTCATCCCCGAGATCAAGGCCGGCGACAAGCGCATCCTGCTGATCGGCGGCGAGCCGGTGCCGTATTCGCTCGCCCGGATTCCGCAGGGCAGCGAGGTGCGCGGCAATCTCGCGGCGGGCGGGCTCGGTGTCGCGCAGCCGCTGACCGCGCGCGATCGCGAGATCGCCGACACGCTCGGCCCGGTGCTCGCGGCACGCGGGCTGCTGCTGGTCGGCCTCGATGCGATCGGCGACTGGCTGACCGAGGTGAACGTCACGAGTCCGACGTGTTTCCGCGAGATCATGGAGCAGACCGGCTTCGACGTCGCCGCGATGTTCATCGACGCGCTGGAGCGTGCGGCCGCGTAGGCCGTCTCCCGCGCAACCCCGGCGGCGGCCGCGCAGGTCCCCCGTCGCCGGAGCAGCTCGACCGGCCTGCTACAATGCCCGCTTGCCCGGTGCCGCGATCGCGCACCGAAGGCCCGGCGGTCGGGCCGAACCTGTTGCAAGGCTGATCATGAAACGTTTCCCACACTCGCTACGCTCATTGCCCCACCGCGGGGTGTCGGCCCGCCAGGGGCGGCCGGGAGCGATCTGACATGGCCGGGATTCTGATCATCGCGCACGCCCCGCTCGCCACCGCGCTGCGGGACTGCATCGCGCACATCTACGGCGGCGTGCCCGCACGCATCGGCTGTATCGACGTGATGGCGGACAGCGATCCGACCCAGGTGATGGCGTTCGCGCACGCGGAACTCGCGCGGCTCAGGGAAGAGAATGGTGTGGTCGTGCTGACCGACATGTACGGCGCGACGCCGGCGAACATCGCGGGCCAGCTCGCGAAGCTCGACAACGTGCGCGTGCTCGCGGGCGTGAACCTGCCGATGCTCGTGCGGGTCGTCTGCTACCGCACCGTGCCGCTCGACAAACTGGTCGACAAGGCGCTGTCCGGCGGCGCGAAGGGCGTCCACGAGGTGTCGGCCGGTACGCCGCCGCCGCCGACGGAAACCGGCTGCGGCCAGTGCGCGCCGATTCCGCCCGAACCGCAGCCGCGCACCGAGTCGCACTGATTTCCCGTTTTCCGTTTTAGACAGCACCGCCGACGCGCGCCGCCGGCGGCCCCGACCGACCCGACCGAGAATCATGCTTCAACAAGAAACCACCATCGTCAATAAATTGGGGCTCCATGCGCGCGCATCGGCCAAGCTCACGCAACTGGCCGGCAACTTCCAGTCGGAAGTCTGGATGACACGCAACGGGCGCAAGATCAATGCGAAGAGCATCATGGGCGTGATGATGCTGGCGGCCGGCATCGGCAGCACCGTGACGATCGAGACCGAAGGGTCCGACGAGCAGGAAGCGATGGACGCACTGCTGAAGCTGATCGCCGACAAGTTCGGCGAAGGCCAGTGATCCTCACGCGGGATCGTTGCCGTTTCCAGCCAGAATGCCGCGGATTCCGCGGCATTTTTTTCGTCGGAAGCATTGATGCGGAATGCGCAATGCTGCGGTGCATGCAGTCAGCGGGGAGTCGCGGAATTTATAATCGCTAACCGGGGTCATAAGCGCATCGCAGCAGTGTGCCGCGGCTTTACTTGTACAGAGGAGGTGCGCGTGTCCTTCACGCTGCATGGCATTCCCGTCTCACGTGGTATCGCGATCGGGCGAGCGTATCTGATCGCGCCGGCGGCGCTCGACGTCGCCCATTACCTGGTCGAGGCAAACCAGATCGATGCGGAGGTCGAGCGCTTCCGCACGGCGCTCGAGGTCGTGCATCACGAACTCGAAGCGCTGCGCGCCGATCTGACCGACGACACCCCGAGCGAAGTCGGCGCATTCATCGACGTGCACGCGATGATCCTGAGCGACGAGATGCTCGTGCAGGAGACCATCGACCTGATCCGCACGCGCCGCTACAACGTCGAGTGGGCACTGACCGAGCAGCTCGAGCTGCTCACGCGCCACTTCGACGACATCGAGGACGAGTACCTGCGCGAGCGCAAGGCCGACATCGAGCAGGTGGTCGAGCGCGTGCTGAAGGCGCTCGCCGGTGCGCCGTCGGCGTCGCAGGCACTGGATCGCGCGGCCAAGAACGGCACGAACGAGATGATCGTCGTCGCGCACGACATCGCGCCGGCCGACATGATGCAGTTCAAGTCGCAGTCGTTCCAGGCGTTCGTCACCGACCTCGGCGGGCGCACGTCGCACACGGCGATCGTCGCGCGCAGCCTCGGCATTCCGGCCGCGGTCGGCGTGCAGCACGCGAGCGCGCTGATCCGCCAGGACGACCTGATCATCGTCGACGGCGACCAGGGCATCGTGATCGTCGATCCGGCGCCGATCGTCCTCGAGGAATATTCGTACCGGCAGTCCGAAAAGTTGCTGGAGCAACGCAAGCTGCAGCGTCTGAAGTTCTCGCCGACGCAAACGTTATGCGGCACCAAGATCGAGCTGTACGCGAACATCGAGCTGCCCGACGACGCGAAGGCGGCCGTCGAGGCCGGCGCGGTCGGCGTCGGGCTGTTCCGTTCCGAGTTCCTGTTCATGCATCAGAAGGAGATGCCGGAGGAGGAGGAGCAGTTCGCCGCGTACAAGCGGGCCGTCGAGTGGATGAAGGGCATGCCGGTGACGATCCGCACGATCGACGTCGGCGCGGACAAGCCGCTCGAGGCGCTCGACGAAGGCTACGAGACGGCGCCGAACCCCGCGCTCGGCCTGCGCGCGATCCGCTGGAGCCTGTCCGAGCCGCAGATGTTCCTCACGCAGTTGCGTGCGATCCTGCGCGCGTCCGCGTTCGGCCAGGTGAAGATCCTGATCCCGATGCTCGCGCACGCGCAGGAGATCGACCAGACGCTCGACCTGATCCGCGAGGCGAAGCGCCAGCTCGACGACGCGGGGCTCGCCTACGATCCGAACGTGCGGATCGGCGCGATGATCGAGATTCCGGCCGCGGCGATCGCGCTGCCGCTGTTCCTGAAGCGGTTCGATTTCCTGTCGATCGGCACGAACGACCTGATCCAGTACACGCTCGCGATCGACCGCGCCGACAACGCGGTCGCGCACCTGTACGACCCGCTGCATCCGGCCGTGCTGCACCTGATCGCCTATACGTTGCGCGAAGCGAAGCGCGCGGGCGTGTCGGTGTCGGTCTGCGGGGAGATGGCCGGCGATCCGGCGCTCACGCGCCTGTTGCTCGGGATGGGGCTCACCGAGTTCTCGATGCACCCGAGCCAGTTGCTGGTCGTGAAGCAGGAGATCCTGCGTGCGCACCTGAAGGCGCTCGAAAAGCCGACGGCCGACGTGCTGGCTGCGTTCGAGCCGGAGGAAGTGCAGGCCGCATTGCAGCGCCTGTCGGTTGCCGAACCGCGCGCCGACGCGGCTGCGTAGGCGCTCACGGCGCCGCTCAGACTGTAGAGAAGTGTCACAACGCATGCGCCGAACGGCGCATGCCCGTCGCGCGTCAGTGCCGGCCCCCGCACACGGGGCAGTCGGCCTGGCGCGCGATTTTCATCGTCGTCCATTCCATCCGCAGCGAATCGAGCATCATCAGCCGCCCGTTGAGCGTCTTGCCGATGTCGCCGATCACGCGCAGCGCCTCGGCGGCCTGCATCGCGCCGATGATCCCGACCGTCGGCGCGAACACGCCCATCGTCGCGCACGCGACTTCCTCGAACGGCTGGTCTTCCGGAAACACGCACGCATAGCAGGGCGCGGCCGGGTCGCGGAAATCGAACGTGCTGATCTGGCCGTCGAAGCGCAGCGCGGCGCCCGACACGAGCGGCACGCCGTGCGCGACGCACGCGCGGTTGATCGCGTGCCGCGTCGCGAAGTTGTCGGTGCAGTCGAGCACGACGCTCGCGCGCGGTACGTGCGCGTCGAGCCACGCGTCGTCGACGCGCTCGGCGACCGCGTTCACCTTCACCTCGGGGTTCAGCTGCGCGAGCGCGTCGCGCCCCGATTCGACCTTGTGGCGGCCGACCGATGCCGTCACGTGCAGGATCTGCCGCTGCAGGTTCGTCAGGTCGACCGTATCGGCGTCCACGAGCGTGATCGTGCCGACGCCCGATGCCGCGAGGTACATCGCGGCGGGCGAGCCGAGGCCGCCCGCGCCGACGACGATCGCATGCGCATCGAGAAAGCGCTGCTGCGCCTCGATGCCGATTTCGTCGACGAGGATGTGACGGGAGTAGCGAAGGAGTTGATCGTCGTTCATGGGGAGTCGTGGGCGAGGCGGCGGACGTGTCGTTATTTTAGGCGCGCATGAAAAACGGGCCATCGCGGTCTTCCCGCGATGGCCCGTCGGATGCCGGCCGGCGCTTACTGCGGCGCGGACGCGGGCTTCGGTGCGGCTGCCGGCTTCGCGCTTGCGCCCGATGCCTTCGAGCCCGCCGCAGCCTTGCCGGCCGGGCTCTTCGTCGTGCTCTCGGCGAGCAGCGACTTCGATTCCTGGACCGGCTTGCCTTCGAGCTTGTTGAGCGCCTGCTGCATCATGAAGTCGTCGGCGCTGCCGAACTCGATCGGCTTGCGATCGCGATCCTTCTGGCGCTGCTCCGGCGTCTTCTTGTCGTTCTGCTCTTCGAGGATCCGCAACTGATCCATCCGGCGCTGCTCGCGGTCTTCCTGTTCCTTCTTCTCGTTCGGATCCTGCGTGTTCGCGAGGTGGTTCGAGTAGTCGACCTCACGCGTCACGAGCACGTCGTCCGGATCGCCGTCCGCGTACTGATCGACCGGCACGTCCGGCGTGATGCCCTTGTTCTGGATCGAACGGCCGCTCGGCGTGTAGTAGTACGCGGTAGTCAGGCGCAGCGCGGTGTCGGCCGTCATCGGGCGGACCGTCTGCACCGAACCCTTGCCGAACGTCGTCTTGCCCATGATCTGCGCACGCTTCGAATCCTGCAGCGCACCGGCGACGATTTCCGACGCAGACGCCGAATAGGCGTTCGTCAGCACGATCATCGGCACGGTCTTGAAGACCGGCGGCAGGTTCTTCAGCGGATCGCCATCGAAGGACGGCAGGCGATAGTTGTCGTACGTATCGCGGTAGACCTGCTTCGAATCGGCGATCTGGCCGTTGGTCGACACGACGACGGAGTCGGGCGGCAGGAACGCGCCGGCCACGCCGACCGCGCTCTGCAGCAGGCCGCCGCCGTTGTTGCGCAGGTCGAGGACGAGGCCCTTCAGGTTCGGCTGCTGGCGTGCGATGTCCTGCAGCTTCTGGGCGAGATCGGGCGTCGTGCGCTCCTGGAAGCTCGTGATGCGGACATACGCATAGCCCGGATCGAGGATCTTCATCTTCACGCTCTGGACCTTGATGATCGCGCGCGTGACGGTGACCGGGAACGTGCGGTCGTCGCTCTTGCGGAAGATCGTCAGCGTGACCTTGGTGCCCGGCTCGCCGCGCATCTGCTTCACGGCCTTGTCGAGCGTCATGCCGCGCACCGGCTTGTCGTTGATGCGCGTGATCAGGTCGCCCGGACGGATGCCGGCGCGGAACGCGGGCGTATCTTCGATCGGCGAGATCACCTTGACGAGGCCGTCTTCCTGCGAGATCTCGATGCCGAGACCCGCGAAGCGGCCCTTCGTCTGCTCCTGCAGCTCGTCATAGTCGGTCTTGTCGAGGAACGACGAGTGCGGGTCGAGGCTCGACACCATGCCCTTGATCGCGGCCGTCAGCAGCTTCTTGTCGTCGACCGGTTCGACGTACTCGCGCTTGATCTGTCCGAAGACTTCCGCGAACAGGCGGAGCTGGTCGAGGGGAAGCGGCGCCGTGGCGGTCTGCTCGGCCGATGCGGAAACCTGCAGCGTGGCGAACACGCCCGTGGCGAGGCCCGCGGCAATCAGGCCGATGTTCTTCAATTTCATTCGCATAGAGATCTGGTGCGGTCGGGAAGCGCGTGGCGGTAGCGGGGATGATGTAGCGGACAAGTATAACTGTTCGTCCGATAACTCAGTGGAACGGCGCGAAAAGCGTCGAAAAGGGCCGGGAGCCAGCCCGGCGGGGCACCGCCGGATGCGCTGCGGGTTCGAAAGCGGTTTCGACAGCGCCGGAGCCGCGAAGGTTCGCGCGGTGCGCCGGGCAGGGCGGGGGCCGGGCATGCCGCGCCGGACGCGGCTCACCCGGCCGACGGGCGTCAGCCCGCCTTGCCCTGCTTCGCGACGGCGGCTTGCGCCTGCGCGATCGCGTCCTGGTCGCCGAGGTAATAGTGCTTGATCGGCTTCAGGTTTTCGTCGAGTTCATACACGAGCGGCACGCCGTTCGGGATGTTCAGGCCGACGATGTCGCTGTCCGAGATGCCGTCGAGGTACTTGATCAGCGCGCGCAGCGAGTTGCCGTGCGCGGCGATCAGCACCTGCTTGCCGGCGCGGACTGCCGGCGCGATCGACTCGTTCCACAGCGGCAGCACGCGCGCGACCGTATCCTTCAGGCATTCGGTGAGCGGCAGCTGCTCGCGCGGCACCTTCGCATAGCGCGGGTCGTTGAACGGCGCGCGTTCGTCGGTCGGCTCGAGCGCGGGCGGCGGCGTGTCGTAGCTGCGGCGCCACACGAGCACCTGGTCGTCGCCGAACTTCGCGGCCGTTTCCGCCTTGTTCAGGCCCGACAGCGCGCCGTAGTGGCGCTCGTTCAGGCGCCACGAGTGGACGACCGGCAGGTACATGAGGTCCATCTTGTCCTGCACGTGCCACAGCGTGCGGATCGCGCGCTTGAGGACGGACGTGTACGCGATGTCGAACGTGTAGCCGGCCTCCTTGAGCAATTCGCCGGCCTGGTAGGCCTCGTTGCGACCCTGTTCGGTCAGGTCGACGTCGACCCAGCCGGTGAAGCGGTTTTCCTTGTTCCACGTCGATTCGCCGTGGCGGATGAGAACGAGTTTGTACATGGATCTTGCGGTCGGTAGTGAAGGAAGCTGTGGCGCATCGAGCAGGACCCGACCCGGGCCCGCCATCGCGCAAGACGGTTATTTTATAATGGCGGGATTGTCCTCATCCGATTTCTCTTTTTCCGGCGGAATTCCGTGACGTTCTTTACCGATTACACCAACCTGGCCCTTATCGCGATCCTGGTGGTATCCGGCGGCCTGCTGGCCTGGCCCGCGCTGCGCCGCGGCCGTGGCGGCCTGTCGGCCGCAGAGGCGACGCAACTCATCAACCGCCGCAACGCGGTCGTGATCGACGTGCGCGCCGCGTCCGATTTTGCTGCCGGCCACCTGCCGTCGGCACGTCAGGTCGCGGCGGGCGAGATCGGCACGAAGATCGCGCAGGTCGCGAAGAACAAGAGCACGCCGGTGCTGCTCGTCTGCCAGAACGGCCAGCAGTCGCAGAAGGCGGCGCGCGAGGTCGAGGCGGCGGGCTACGCCGAGGTGCACGTGCTCGAGGGCGGCGTGGCCGCCTGGCAGCAGGCCGGGATGCCGGTCGTCAAACAAGGAGTGGCGAAGTGAACAAGGTTTTGATGTACAGCACGCAGGTGTGTCCGTATTGCATCCAGGCCGAGCGCCTGCTGAAGCTGCGCGGTGTCGAGCAGATCGAGAAGGTCCTGATCGACCGCGATCCGGCCCGCCGCGACGAAATGATGACGCGCACGGGGCGCCGCACGGTGCCGCAGATCTATATCGGCGACACGCACGTCGGCGGTTACGACGATCTGTCGAAGCTCGACCGTGAAGGCGGGCTCGTCCCGCTTCTGCAAGCGGCCTGATTAGGGCAGAATGGCCGCCGGCCGCGCTGCGGCTTGAGCGCGCAGGATTATCCGTGGCGGCCGGCGAGAAGCCGGGCCGCCCTGTCACCACTTTTAGGGAAACACCATGTCCGACGTCGAAAACCAACCGTTCTTCAACATCCAGCGCGTCTACCTGAAGGATATGTCGCTCGAGCAGCCGAATTCGCCGGCGATCTTCCTCGAGCAGGACATGCCGTCGGTTGAAGTCGAAGTCGACGTCAAGGCCGACCGCCTCGCGGAAAGCGTGTTCGAAGTCGTCGTGTCGGGCACCGTCACCGCGAAGGTGAAGGACAAGGTCGCGTTCCTGATCGAAGCGAAGCAGGCCGGCATTTTCGACATCCGCAACATTCCGGACGAACAGCTCGACCCGCTCGTCGGCATCGCATGCCCGACGATCCTGTTCCCGTACCTGCGTTCGAACATCGCCGACGCGATCACGCGCGCGGGCTTCCCGCCGATCCACCTGGCGGAAATCAACTTCCAGGCGCTGTACGAACAACGCCTCGCGCAGCTTCAGCAGCAGGCCGGTGCCGCAGCAGGTGCACCGAACGGCACGACGCTGAACTGACGTTTTACTCGGAGGACCGGTGCTGGGTATGAAAGTAGCCGTTCTCGGCGCCGGTGCCTGGGGCACCGCGCTCGCGGGCCATCTGGCCGCGCGGCACGATACGCTTCTGTGGGCGCGCGACGCCGCGCTCATCGCCGGGCTGCAGGCCCGGCACGAAAATTCCCGCTATCTGGACGGCATCGCGCTGCCTGACGCATTGCGCTACGACGCCGATCTCGGCGCCGCGCTCGCGCATGGCGCCGCGGACGACGCACTGTGCGTGATCGCCGCGCCCGTGGCCGGGCTGCGCACGCTGTGTCACGCGATGCGCGACGCAGGCTGCGTGCCCGCGCACGTCGTCTGGGTCTGCAAGGGCTTCGAGGCCGACACGCATCTGCTGCCGCATCAGGTGATCGCGGCCGAGCTGCCCGAACAGCACAGCAACGGCGTGCTGTCGGGGCCGAGCTTCGCGCGCGAGGTCGGACAGTCGCTGCCCGTCGCGCTGACGGTGGCAAGCACGTCCGCCGAATGCCGCGAGCGCACGCTCGCCGCGTTCCATCACGGCGCGATGCGGATCTATACGGGCGACGACGTGGTCGGCGTCGAGGTCGGCGGCGCGGTGAAGAACGTGCTCGCGATCGCGACCGGCATCGCCGACGGCCTCGGTCTCGGGCTGAACGCACGCGCCGCGCTGATTACGCGCGGGCTCGCCGAAATGTCGCGGCTCGGCGTCGCGCTCGGCGGCCGCGCGGAAACCTTCACGGGCCTCACGGGCCTCGGCGACCTGATCCTCACCGCCACGGGCGACCTGTCGCGCAACCGCACGGTCGGCCTGCAACTGGCGGCTGGCCGCACGCTGAACGATATCCTCGGCGCGCTTGGTCACGTGGCCGAAGGCGTGCGCTGCGCGCAGGCCGTGCTGGCCATCGCGCGCGCGCAGTCGATCGAAATGCCGATCACCGAAGCGGTGTGCGGCGTGCTGTTCGACGGCATCGCGCCGCGCGACGCCGTCAGCGGCCTGCTGCGGCGCGACGCACGCGCAGAGTAACGTGGCACGGCGCCGCCTGGCGCCGTGTTTGCGTCGGGCGCGCGGCGTCAAAGCGCGCTACGCTTGAACAGTCTCCGGCGTTCCGGGAGGTTGTCATGCTGCAGATCCATTCCACCACGCTCGATGCGCAGGTCGTCGACATCACGACGCTCGATGTCGACGCGATCGTCAACGCCGCGAACGGCTCGCTGCTCGGCGGAGGCGGCGTCGACGGCGCGATCCACCGCGCGGCCGGCCCCGGCCTGCTCGCCGAATGCCGCACGCTGGGCGGTTGCGAGACGGGCGATGCCAAGCTCACGCGCGGCCACGGGCTGCCGGCGCGCTACGTGATCCACGCGGTCGGGCCCGTGTGGCATGGCGGCGGGCGTGGCGAGGCCGAGCTGCTCGCGTCGTGCTACCGGCGCGCGATCGAGCTGGCCGAGGAGGTCGCGGCAACGTCGATCGCGTTCCCGGCGATCAGCTGCGGCATCTATCGCTATCCGGCTGAAGAAGCCGTCGAGATCGCGGTGGGCACCGTCGCCGAAATGCTGCCGCAGGCGCCGAACCTCGCACGCGTGGTGTTCGCGTGCTTTTCCCCCGACATTTACGACCTGTATCGCGCGCGGCTCGCGCGGACGTGACGCGTCCCGCGGGGCGGGATGCGCCGCGCCGGCGTCATGCGCCGCCTTCGAAGCCGGCCTGGCGCCACGCCTCGAACACGACCACCGCGACCGTGTTCGACAGGTTCAGGCTGCGGTTGTCCGGCCGCATCGGCAGGCGCACGCGCTGTTCGTTCGGGAAGCACTCGAGCAGCTCTGCGGGCAGGCCGCGCGTTTCCGAGCCGAACACGAACCAGTCGCCGGGCAGGAACGCATGATCGTGGAAACGGCCCGAGCCGCGCGTCGTGAACGCGAACATCCGCGCGGGATCGGGCGTTTCCGCCGTGACGAACGCATCCCAGTCGCGGTGCACGCGCATCTGCGCGTACTCGTGATAGTCGAGGCCCGCGCGGCGCATCCGCGCGTCGTCGAGCGGGAAGCCGAGCGGCTCGATCAGATGCAGGCGCGCGCCCGTGTTGGCGCACAGGCGGATCACGTTGCCGGTGTTCGGCGGAATTTCGGGAGCGACGAGGACGACGTTGAACATGTTTCGGTTTGGCTGGGCAGGCCGGGGCAGCGCGACGCGTGCGCGTTCCCGGCTGGCCGGTTCATGACGGCCGCCGCCGTATCCGGGCGGCTGGCCTCTCTATCTAATTAGTCCCTGGCGGTGCGCAGCGCAACCAGATTCGTCACGCGTGCGGCGCCCGCCGCCTTGAGCGCCTGCGCGGCGGCCGGTAGAGCAGCTCCTCGAGGCGGCGGATGTGCTGGCTGACGGTCGACTGCGACAGGTTCACGCGCTCGGACGCGGCGGTGAAGCTGCCGGACTGGGCGACGGCGACGAAGCTGCGCAGCAGCTCGGGCGGT
>NZ_JAAGPM010000173.1:0-14242 GCF_017104865.1 Burkholderia sp. Ac-20349 | reverse complement strand
TGCGCCGGCACCGCGCCATACACGGTCACGACCTGCGATGTCCCCGTACCGACACCCGTGACCGTCGAGCTGCCGCCCGTGCCGTCGCCCCACGCGATCGAGCGCGCGGCATCCGTGTAAAGCCCGTGCCGCGCTGCCGCAACGGCCGCCGGCACGAACCCGTGTGATACATTTCAACGTCAGTCTGCAAAACTACCATATCGCCGCCCGTCCGCCGCATGTCCGACCGTCAGGAATCCGCCGTAGCTGCGCCCGAAGCGGGACCTCCGAAGCACGATCATCCGGTCTTGCGTCGCGTGTTCAGGGTGACGCTGGCAGTCGGGATCGGCACCTACTTCGTCGCGTCCGGCGCGTTCCTCGGGCTGCGCTACGTCCTGCTGCCCCGCATCGACGAATTCCGCCCGCGCATCGAGCGCGCGGTGTCCGACAAGCTCCACGCGCAGCTTTCGATCGGCAAGCTTTCCCCGAGCTGGTCCGGCATGCAGCCGGGCGTCGAACTCACGAACCTGACGATCCGCGGCCGCGACGGCAAGGTCGCGCTGTCGGTGCCGCATGCGACGGCCGCGCTGTCGTGGATGTCGCTGCTGCGGCTGTCGCCCGCGCTGTCGAGCCTGATCGTCGACCAGCCCGACCTCGTGGTCGCGCGTGCGGCCGACGGCTCGCTGAGCATCGCGGGCGTCGGCGTGGCGACCACCCACGGCGGCAACGACACGTTCGGCACATGGCTGCTGAAGCAGGAGGCGATCGTGCTGCGCGGCGGCACGCTGCGCTGGCGCGACGCGCAGCATGACGCGCCGGAGCTCGTGCTGTCGGGCATCCGGCTCGCGGTGCTCAACGACGGCCGCGTGCACAAGGCCGCGCTGCAGGCGCCCGCGAACGGCACGCTGCTGCTCGGCCCGCTCGATTTCCGCGCGCGCTTCAGGCACAAGCCGCTCGCGCCGGTCGGCAAGCCGTCGAACTGGACGGGCGACGCGTACCTGTCGACGGGCCCCGTCGACCTGCAGACGCTGGCGCGCTACCTCGACATGCCGCTCACGATCCACGCGGGCCGGATCGACAACGCGATCTGGGCGACCTTCAGCGACGGCCACCTGCATTCGGCAGGCGGCGACCTGCAAGGCGCGGACGTCGCGCTGCGCGTGCGCCCGACGCAGCCGCGGCTCGACGTGCCGACGGTCGGCTTCGGCTGGGACATGCAGCTCGATGCCGGGCACGACTACACGCTGCACCTGACGCGCTTCAATGCGGAGCTCGGCCAGCCGCCGCTGCCGGACGGCACGCCGCTCGCCCGCTCGCTCGCGCTGTCGACGCTGACGGCCCGCTACCGCGTGCCGACCGCCAGCCAGGGGCAGTTGCTGAGCGTCGTCGGCGATCGCGTCGATCTCGGCATCCTCAGCGAGTTCATCCGCGGTCTGCCGCTGCCGGCACGCCTGCGCAACGAGCTGATCAAGATCGACCCGCGCGGGATGGTGTCGAACTATCACATCGAGGTCGAACGCGCGAAGCCCGCGCGGGCCGACCTCGCCGACGAGGAGCGGCGCACGGGCGCCGCACCGATCGTCCGCTACCGTTTCCTCGGCGATCTCCAGGGCATCAGCTTCGCCGCGCAGGAACCGCCGCCCGGCCTGTCGCCGCGCGGCCACCCGCGGGCCGGCTGGCCAGGCATCGAGAATCTGTGGGGCCGCGTCGATGCGAACGAGACCGGCGGCAGCGCGCATTTCGATACGGTCAACGCGGCCGTCACGGTACCCGGCGAATTCGACGAGCCGCGCCTGACGTTCGACCGGTTGCGCGGCAACGCCCGATGGGTGATCACACCGGCGGCGGGCGACAAGCACGCGCGCGTCGACGTGACGCTGCCCGACCTGCTCGTCTCGAACCCCGATGCCGAAATCGCGGTGTCCGGCTCGTACACGAACCCCGGCCACGGCCGCGGCTCGCTCGACCTGCGCGCCGATTTCGCCCGCGCATCGGTGGCGCGCATTCCACGCTACCTGCCGACCGGGATGTCCGAACACCTGCGCGACTATCTCGGCCACGCGCTGCAGGACGGCCAGGTAACCAAGGGCGCGTCGATCGTCGCGCGCGGCCCGCTCGAAAAATTCCCGTTCGAACACGAGCCGGACGCCGGCGTGTTCCACATCGTCGCGCCGTTCACCGGCGGCCGTTTCGAGCCGACGCCGTACCCGCCGCGCAAGCTCGCGAACGGCACGCCGAGCGTCTGGCCGGCGCTCGACGGAATCGACGGCGTGTTCGAGCTGGCGCAGAACAAGCTGCGCTTCGACATCCACCGCGCGCACTACAAGCGCGTCGCGCTGACGAAGGTCGCGGGCCGCATCGACGATCTCGGCAATCCGACCCACTCGCCGCTGATCATCGACGGCCATGCGCAGGGCCCGCTCGCCGACCTGATCGACTACGCGGACAACAGCTCGCTCGGCACGATGAGCAACCATATCGGCCAGCGGATCGATGCGCAGGGGCCCGCGTCGCTCGCGCTCAAGATCACGATTCCACAGCACGTCGCGCATCCGCACACGCACGTCGAAGGCGCGCTCGCGTTCGGCGGCAATACGCTGACGGCCAGCGGCGTGCCGCCGCTGTCGGCGCTGCGCGGCAGCGTCCGGTTCACCGAGGCCGGCGCGTCGCTGCACGACCTGTCGGGACGCTTCCTCGGCGGCCCGGTGCGCGCGAACGGCAATTTCCAGTCGCACGGCCCGTACACGGTGGACGTGGATGGCCGGCTCGCACTCGACGCCGCGCGCGGCCTGAACCTGCACGGCCCGGCCGCCGCGCTGCTCGAGCATGTGGTCGGCGACGCGCCCTACACGGTCGCCGTGCGCGGTGCGCCGGGCCGCCTGCCCGACATCAGCGCGCATTCCGACCTGACCGGCGTCGCACTGCAGTTCCCGGCACCGTTCGCGAAGGCAGCCGGCACGCCGATGCCGTTCAGCTTCACGCTACAGCCGGCGCCGCAGTCGGACGGCAAGCGCCTCGAACATGCCGACCTGACGCTCGGCCCCGTGTCCGCGACCTACCTGCTCGACGCGACGCGCGGCCAGCCGCTGCGCGCGGTGCGCGGCGCGATGGGCATCCACCGGATGCCCGACATGCCGCAGGACGGCGTGAGCGCGGCCGTCGACGTCAACGAACTGGACGCCGATGCGTGGCTCGCGCTGGCCCATACGCTGAAACCCGACACGCCGCGCGCGCCGGAGCCGCAGTCCGCGCCGCGCGTCGATTTCGCGAGCTTCGTGCCGAAGCGCTTCGCGTTCCACTTCGGCACGCTGAAGCTGCTCAAGCGCAACTGGGAAAACGTGATCGTCGGCGCGTCGCACATCGACGAGCTCTGGCAGGCGAACATCGCGTCGAACCAGGTGTCGGGCTACCTGTCGTGGGCGCCGGGCGGCGGCCACAACGGCGCGGGCGTGCTGAACGCGCGGCTCGCGAAGCTCGTGATCCCGGACAGCGCGCAGCACGATCTCGTCGGCCGCGCGATGAACCTGCCGACGCCGACCGACCGCCCGATGCCGTCGATCGACCTGATCGTCGACCAGGTCGTCGCGCGCAACCACGACATCGGCCGCCTCGTCGTCAACGCGCGCAATATCGACGAAGCCGGCACGCCGGTCTGGCAGCTCGACAAGCTGGAGCTGTCGAACCCGGCCGCGAAACTGACGGCGACCGGCAACTGGCGCACGTCGCGCCGCGCGCTTGCCCGCGGCGCCGACGAAAACGACGCGCCGCGCCGCACCGTGTTCGACTTCAAGCTCGACATCGACAACGCGGGCGCGCTGCTCGACCGCGTCGGCCTGCCCCGCACGCTGGCGGACGGCCATGGCACGGTCACGGGCAAGGTCGGCTGGCGCGGCGGCCCGACCGCACTCGACTTCCCGTCGCTCGGCGGCCAGATTGCGCTCGATCTCGAACACGGCCAGATCCTGAAGGTCGATCCGGGTGCGGCGAAACTCCTCGGCGTGCTGAGCCTGCAGAGCCTCGCGCGCTTCCTGACGCTGAATTTCCGCGACGTGATCGGCAAGGGGCTGCCGTTCGACAAGATCACCGGTACCGGCCAGATCTCGAACGGGATCGCCCGCACCGACGACTTTTCGATGATGACGGGGCCCGCGAACGTCACCGTGCGCGGCGCGGTCGATCTCGGCACCGAGACACAGGACCTGCATGCGCACGTCGCGCCGAAAATCAGCGCGGGCGCGGCCGCGATCGGGGCGGCCATCATCAACCCGCTGCTCGGCGTCGGCGTGCTGGCCGCGAACTATGCGCTGTCGGAGACGCTGTCGCGCGCGTTCGCGCTCGACTACGCGATCACCGGCTCGTGGGCGCACCCGCACATCGAGCGGGTGCAAGGCGATCAGGGTAAGATGAATCACGGTCCGGCCGATGCGGCGAACCATTGAGCCGCGTGCCGAACCGCGCACGGTGCCGGGCCGCACCCCATTTATGACGCAACCGATCCAGCGATGACCGACCCTACCCGTTCCGCCACGTCCTTCCAGGTCGCCGCGCTGCAGATGGTGAGCACGCCGGACGTCACGCGCAATCTCGCCGAAGCGCGCCGCCTGATCGCGGAAGCCGCCGGCGAAGGCGCGCAGCTCGTGCTGCTGCCCGAGTATTTCTGCTTCATGGGGCACCGCGACACCGACAAGCTCGCGCTCGCCGAACCCTACCGGGACGGCCCGATCCAGCACTTCCTCTCAGACGCCGCGCGTCGCCACGGCATCTGGGTGATCGGCGGCACGCTGCCGCTGAAGGCGCCGGAGCCCGATCGCGTGCTGAACACGACGCTCGTGTTCGATCCGTCCGGCAACGAAGCCGCGCGCTACGACAAGATCCACCTGTTCAACTTCGAAAAAGGCGACGAGTCGTTCGACGAGGCCCGCACGATCCGCGCGGGCGATACGGTCGTCGCGTTCGATGCGCCGTTCGGGCGGGTCGGCCTGTCGGTCTGTTACGATCTCCGCTTTCCGGAGCTGTATCGCAGGATGGGCGACTGCGCGCTGATCGTCGTACCGTCGGCGTTTACGTATACGACCGGCCGCGCGCACTGGGAAATGCTGCTGCGCGCGCGGGCCGTCGAGAATCAATGCTACGTGCTCGCGGCCGCGCAAGGCGGCAAGCACGAGAACGGCCGGCGCACCTGGGGCCACAGCATGCTGATCGACCCGTGGGGCGAGATCGTCGCGGTTCGCGACGTGGGCGCCAGCGTCGTGCTCGGCGCGATCGATCCTCAGCGCATCGCCGACGTGCGCCAGAGCCTGCCCGCGTGGCGGCACCGCGTGCTGACCTGAATCCCCCGCGCCGCTTGAAACGCCGCACGGCCAACCCATCTGCCCAGAAGCACCCGACAACTTTTTGAGAAACCCCGATATCCGCATGAACATCATCGAACCCGGCATCCGCAACCTCGCGCTGGCGAAGGACATCCTGCTCACGCCGTATGGCCTCGACGAAAGCCTGCTCACGCGCACGATCGCCGACATCTTCACGCATCGCGTCGACTACGCGGACCTGTACTTCCAGGCGACCCGCAGCGAAGCGTGGAGCCTCGAGGAAGGCATCGTCAAATCGGGCAGCTTCAGCATCGACCAGGGCGTCGGCGTGCGCGCGGTCGCGGGCGACCGCACCGCGTTCGCGTACTCGGACGACCTGTCGCCGGAAGCGATCGCACAAGCCGCAGCGGCCACCAAGGCGATCGCGGCGGCCGGCGGCGGCCGCCAGAAGATCAAGGCGGCCACGTCGCTGAAGGGCATCTCGGGCCGCGACCTGTACCTGCCGTCCGATCCGCTCGCGTCGCTCGACGCGACGGCCAAGGTCAAGCTGCTCGAGCGCATCGAGCAGATGGCGCGCGGCCGCGATCCACGCATCACGCAGGTGATGGCAGGCCTCGCCGGCGAATACGACGTCGTGCTGGTCGCGCGCAGCGACGGCGCGCTCGCGGCCGACATCCGCCCGCTCGTGCGCGTGTCGGTCACGGTGATCGCCGAGCAGAACGGCCGCCGCGAGATCGGCTCCGGCGGCGGCGGCGGCCGCTTCGACTACGGCTACTTCACCGACGAAGTGCTGTCGCGCTACGTCGACGACGCCGTGCATGCGGCGCTCGTCAACCTCGACGCCCGCCCCGCGCCGGCCGGCGCGATGACGGTCGTGCTCGGGCCGGGCTGGCCGGGCGTGCTGCTGCACGAGGCGATTGGCCACGGTCTCGAGGGCGACTTCAACCGCAAGGGTTCGTCGGCATTCGCGGGCCGGATCGGCGAGCGGGTCGCCGCGAAGGGCGTGACCGTCGTCGACGACGGCACGCTGCCGAACCGCCGCGGCTCGCTGAACATCGACGACGAAGGCAACCCGACGCAGTGCACGACGCTGATCGAGGACGGCATCCTGAAGGGCTACATCCAGGACACGCTGAACGCGCGCCTGATGAAGATGCCGGTCACGGGCAACGCGCGGCGCGAGTCGTACGCGGCGCTGCCGATGCCGCGCATGACCAACACGTACATGCTGAACGGCGACAAGGATCCGCAGGAAATCATCGCGTCGGTGAAGCACGGCCTGTACGCGGTGAACTTCGGCGGCGGCCAGGTCGACATCACGAACGGCAAGTTCGTGTTCTCGGCGTCCGAGGCGTACATGATCGAGAACGGCAAGATCACCTACCCGGTGAAGGGCGCGACGCTGATCGGCAGCGGCCCCGAATCGCTGAAGGACGTGAGCATGATCGGCAACGACATGTCGCTCGACTCGGGTGTCGGCGTGTGCGGCAAGGAAGGCCAGAGCGTGCCGGTCGGCGTCGGCCAGCCGACCCTGCGGATCGACAGGATGACGGTCGGCGGTACGGCATAACCGCATCGCGGCGCAGACATTCCGCGCATTTTGAAGAAAACGCGCGGAATGTCCGCATTTTCGACGTTTCCCGGTTGCCAGCCGCCCGGCGACGGGGTATAAATTCCGAATCAACTTTTTTGACGAACCGAATCTCCGTCATGTCCGCCAAGTTTTACTTTTACTTTTTTTGGTATCTCAGACCGCTGGCGGATCGAGAGGGTTGATGGCGCGTAAAGCGCAACCGAAATTCCCGAAAAAACCGCCGGCGAACCCGGCGGTTTTTTTTCGCCCTTCGCCACCCGGTCGCCGCCGCAGCGGTCCCGCGGCCCCGACCGAAACCACTGAATCGCTTGAATTGATGAATCTGCCGCACGCGCACTCGCACTGACCGAACGGCGCCCGGAACCAAGGAGAAACAGCATGCCCCCGCACAACACCGACGACGTCCGCATTCGTGAACTCAAGGAACTCACGCCGCCCGCCCACCTGATCCGCGAATTCGCGTGCTCCGAAGCCGCGTCCGAGCTGATCTACAACTCGCGCCAGTCGATGCACCGCATCCTGCACGGGATGGACGACCGGCTGATCGTCGTGATCGGGCCGTGCTCGATCCACGACACGAAGGCGGCGATCGAGTACGCGGGGCGGCTGGCGAAGGAGCGCGAGCGCTTCAAGGGCGAACTGGAAATCGTGATGCGCGTGTACTTCGAAAAGCCGCGCACGACGGTCGGCTGGAAGGGCCTCATCAACGATCCGCACCTCGACAACAGCTTCAAGATCAACGAAGGCCTGCGCACCGCGCGCGAGCTGCTGCTTCAGATCAACGAGATGGGGCTGCCGGCCGCGACCGAATACCTCGACATGATCAGCCCGCAGTACATCGCCGACCTGATCTCGTGGGGCGCGATCGGCGCACGCACCACCGAGTCGCAGGTGCACCGCGAACTCGCGTCGGGGCTGTCGTGCCCGGTCGGCTTCAAGAACGGCACCGACGGCAACGTGAAGATCGCGGTCGACGCGATCAAGGCCGCGTCGCAGCCGCACCATTTCCTGTCGGTGACGAAGGGCGGCCATTCGGCGATCGTGTCGACGGCCGGCAACGAGGACTGCCACGTGATCCTGCGCGGCGGCAAGACGCCGAACTACGACGCGGACAGCGTGAACGCCGCCTGCGCGGACATCGGCAAGGCCGGCCTCGCCGCACGCCTGATGATCGACGCGAGCCACGCGAACAGCTCGAAGAAGCACGAGAACCAGATCCCCGTGTGCGCGGACATCGGCCGCCAGGTCGCGGCCGGCGACGCCCGCATCGTCGGCGTGATGATCGAGTCGCACCTCGTCGAGGGCCGCCAGGACCTGAAGGAAGGCTGCGAACTGACCTACGGCCAGAGCATCACCGATGCGTGCATCGCGTGGGACGACAGCGTGAAGGTACTCGAAGGCCTCGCGGAATCGGTCAAGGCACGCCGCGTCACGCGCGGCAGCGGGAACTGATCGCACACTGAGACAGGCTGACCGCATGGCCCCGCCTGACGGCGGGCTGGCCACGCGGCCAGCCTGCGGTCGTCGTTTCGCTCTGCTAGACTAGCTAACATCATCTAGCTAACCAGGGAGGGTGACCATGCCGACCGTCAACATGCACGACGCCAAGTCGCGGCTCTCAAGCCTCGTTGAAGCGCTTGAACTGGGGCGCGAATCCGAAGTCGTGATCGCCCGAAATGGTCATCCGGTTGCCCGGATCGTTCCTTATGCTGCGCCAAAGCGGATCGGCGCAGCCCGTCAGTTGCTTGCCGGGCTGAACATCCCGACAACCGTCGAGGCATTCAATGCCGGCGATGAATCGATCGCTGCAGACTTCGATGCCAGCTCGGAACACGGGCTCGCACCGTGAAGCTGCTGCTCGATACGCACATCGCGCTCTGGGCAGCCGAAGGCGCGCCTCACCTTTCGGCGACCGCGGCCGCATTGATCGAGCATCCCGAAAACACGCTGTACGTCAGCGCCGCGTCCATCTGGGAAATCGCGATCAAGTATCGCAAAGGCAATCTGCCCGTCCATCCGCGCGATGCGCGTTCGGCGTTCCGGCTCGCGGGTTTTGCGGAATTGCCGATCAGCAGCGATCACGTCGAAGGGGTCGCCGCACTGCCCGATTTTCCGGATCATGCCGATCCGTTCGACCGCGTGATGGTCGCGCAGGCTCTCCATGAAGGCATGCCGCTCGTCAGCGCCGATCCCAAGGTGTGGCGTTATCACGCCACGCTGATGCTGCGCGCCTGACGCGCTGCCTGCCACAAAATCAAAGCCCGGCTCGCGCCGGGCTTTTTTCATGAACCGCCGATCCTGCGTGCGAGCATCACTCGAGCGCGCCCGAACCGAAGATCTCGGTGTTCACGCGCTCCGACGCCACACCGAGTGCGATCAGCGCGTCACGCTGCGCCTTCATGAACGCGATCGGGCCGCAGATGTAGTAGTCGGCATCCGGCACCAGCGCGAATTCCTTCACGCGCTCCGGCGTGAGACGGCCTTCGAGGTCGTAATCGACGCCGACGCGATCGTTCGGGCCGACCTGTTCGTACAGCACCGTGCGCTTCACGTTCGCATTCGCCCGCACCGTATCGTTCAGCCAGTCGCGGAACGCGTGCACCGCGCCCGAACGGCATGCATGGACGAACCGCACGTCGCGCTTGCTGCCTTCCGCGACCAGCGTCGACACCATCGACATCATCGGCGTGATGCCGACGCCGCCCGAGATCAGCACGACCGGCGTCTCGACGCCACGCTTCAGCGAGAATTCGCCCATCGGCGCGGTCACCTCGACGATCGCACCCTCCTCGACGCCGTCGTGCATCAGCGTCGACACCTTGCCGGCCGGAATGACTTCCGGCTTGCCGGCTTCGCGCTTCACCGAGATGCGCAGCCACTTGCCGTTCGGCGCGTCGGACAGGCTGTACTGGCGCGGCTGGTCAACGCCGAGGTCGCCGACGAAGCGCTTCACCGTGATGTACTGGCCCGGTTCGAACGTCGGTGCCGCGCCGCCATCCGCCGGCGTCAGGTAGAACGACGTGATCTCGTCGCTCTCGCGTACCTTGCGCTCGACCTTGAACGGGCGGAACCCGCTCCATGCGGCGCCTGCATACAGGTCGGCCTCGGCGCCGATCAGGATCTGCGCGAGCTGGCCGTACGCGACGCGCCATGCTTCGAGCGTGTCGGCGTCGACTGCATCGCCGAGCACCTCGACGATCGACGCGAGCAGGTTCTCGCCGACGATCGGGTAATGCTCGGGGCGGATGTTCAGGCTCGCGTGCTTGTGCGCGATGTGCGACACGGCGCCGCCCAGCGCGCCGAGGTTGTCGATGTTCGCCGCATACGCATAGACGGCCTTCGCGAGCGTCTCCGGCTGGCTGCCGGTCTTCTGGTGCGTCTGGTTGAACAGGTTCTTCAGTTCCGGATGGCGCGCGAACATGCGCTGGTAGAAATGCTTCGTGATCGTCGCACCGTGCACGGCGAGGACAGGGGCAGTGGCCTTCACGCGAGCCATCTGGTCAGCGGTAATGGGGGTCATGTTCGTTCTCCGTTAAACATGTAGATACGATACATCTTTAAAATGGCCCGTCCCTCGGGCAAATTGTCGCAGTGCGGAAATCCTTGCGCGGCGTCAGCGGACGCGGCCACGCTCCCACAGCACGTCCGCCCCGCCGTCGGTGCGGTTCAGCACGCGCGCCAGCACGAACAGCAGATCCGACAGCCGGTTCACGTAACGCCGCGGTGCATCATTCAGTGCATCGTTGCGCCCGAGCGCGACGATCGAGCGCTCCGCGCGGCGGCACACCGTCCGGCACACATGCGCGAGCGACGCCGCGCGGGAGCCGGCCGGCAGGATGAACTCCTTCAGCGGCGGCAGCGTCCCGTTGTACTCGGCGAGCCAGCGGTCGAGGCGCGCGAGGTGCGTGTCGTCGATCACCGTGTGCCCGGGGATGCACAGCTCGCCGCCGAGGTCGAACAGGTCGTGCTGGATCGTGACGAGCGCCGTGCGCACGTCGTCGGGCAGCGGCTCGGCGAGCAGCACGCCGAGGTTCGAATTCAGTTCGTCGACGTCGCCGATCGCGGCGATCCGCACATCGTCCTTGCCGATGCGCCGTCCGTCGCCGAGGCCGGTGGTGCCATCGTCGCCGGTGCGCGTGGCGATCTTGCTCAAGCGGTTGCCCATGCGAATGTCCTCTGGTGCGCGGCCGCCGTGCGGCCACGGGTTGCCGTGGAACGCGATTATCGCAGCCCGCGGCGGGGGCCGCAGCAGGCGTTCCAGCGTAGAATGGGCCGAAAGTTTGACAAGCAGTCGTCAGGAGACATTCGTGAATCACCCCGCCCCGCCGGCCGCCACGCGCCGTCCCCTTCCCCCTGCCATGCTCGATGCGCTGCGCGCCGCCTTCGGCGAGCGCGTGTCGACCGCCGACGCCGTCCGCGCCCACCACGGCCGCGACGAATCGCCGTTCGACCCGCAACTGCCCGACGCCGTCGTGTTCGCGCACAGCACGGACGACGTGCGCGAAGTCGTGTCGCTGTGCGCGCTGTACAGCGTCCCGCTGATCCCGTACGGCGCCGGCTCGTCGCTCGAAGGCCACCTGCTCGCGGTGCGCGGCGGCGTATCGCTCGACCTGTCGGAAATGAACCGGGTGCTGTCGATCAACGCCGAAGACCTGACCGTGACGGTCGAGCCGGGCATCACGCGCAAGGCGCTCAACGAAGCGCTGCGCGACACCGGCCTGTTCTTCCCGATCGACCCGGGCGCCGACGCCAGCATCGGCGGGATGACCGCAACGCGCGCGTCGGGCACCAACGCCGTGCGCTACGGCACGATGCGCGAGAACGTGCTCGGCCTGACCGCCGTGCTCGCCGACGGCCGCGTGGTGAAAACCGGCTCGCGCGCCCGCAAGTCGTCGGCCGGCTACGACCTCACGCGCCTGTTCGTCGGCTCCGAAGGCACGCTCGGCGTGATCACCGAGATCACGCTGCGCCTGCATCCGCTGCCCGAGGCCGTGTCGGCCGCGATCTGCACGTTCCCGTCGATGGGCGACGCCGTGCGCACCGTGATCGAGACGATCCAGATCGGCGTGCCGATCGCGCGCGTCGAATTCGTCGACGCGCTCGCCGTGCGCTCGATCAACCGCCATTCGAACCTGACGCTCACCGAAGCGCCGACGCTGTTCTTCGAATTCCACGGCACCGAGGCCGGCGTGAAGGAACAGGCCGAGCTCGTGCAGGCGCTCGCCGGCCAGAACAACGGCCAGGGCTTCGAATGGGCAACCCGCCCCGAAGACCGCAGCCGCCTCTGGGCCGCCCGCCACAACGCGTATTTCGCGATGCTGCAGTTGAAACCCGGTTGCCGCGCGGTGACGACCGACGTCTGCGTGCCGATCTCGCAGCTCGCCGCGTGCGTCGAGGAAACCGAAGTCGACCTGCGCGCGTCGTCGCTGCCCTGCCCGATCGTCGGCCACGTCGGCGACGGCAATTTCCACGTCGCGATCCTGATCGATCCCGACAAGCCGGAGGAAATCGCCGAAGCCGAGCACATCAACGACCGGATTGTCGAGCGCGCGCTGCGCCTCGGCGGCACCTGTACGGGCGAGCACGGCGTCGGGCTGCACAAGATGCGCTTCCTGCCGAAGGAGCACGGCGACAACGCGATCGACACGATGCGTGCGATCAAGCTCGCGCTCGATCCGCGCAACCTGATGAATCCGGGCAAGATTTTCACGTGCTGAGACGGCGTCGCGACACCGCGCCGCCTGCTGCAGGAGACCCCATGAACGCTCCCGTCGAACTGTCGAGCGCGGCACGCGCGCAGCGCCAGCGCGAAGTCGTGCAGGCGCTGATGGCCGTGCTGCCGACGCACTGCCTGCTGTACCGCGACGAAGACACGGCACCGTACGAATGCGACGGCCTGTCCGCGTACCGCCGCCTGCCGCTCGCAGTCGCGCTGCCCGAAACGGAGTCGCAGGTGCAGCGGATCGTGCAGATCTGCCGCCGCATGGAAGTGCCGATCGTGCCGCGTGGCGCGGGCACGAGCCTGTCGGGCGGCGCGCTGCCGATCGCGCTCGGCGTCGTGCTGTCGCTTGCGCGCTTCACGCGCATCGTCGAAGTCGATCCTTACGCGCGCACGGCGACCGTGCAACCCGGCGTGCGCAACCTCGCGATCTCGGAAGCCGCCGCGCCGTACGGCCTGTATTACGCGCCCGATCCGTCGTCGCAGATCGCGTGCACGATCGGCGGCAACGTCGCGGAAAATTCCGGCGGCGTGCACTGCCTGAAATACGGGCTGACCGTACACAACGTGATGCGCGTGCGCGCGGTGACGATCGACGGCGAGATCGTCGAGTTCGGCTCGCTCGCGCTCGACATGCCGGGCCTCGACCTGCTCGCCGTGATGATCGGCAGCGAAGGGATGTTCGCGATCGTCACCGAGGTCACGGTGAGGCTGATCCCGAAACCGCAAACGGCCCAGCTCGTGATGGCGAGCTTCGACGACGTCGTCAAGGGCGGCGAGGCCGTCGCGGCGATCATCGCGTCGGGAATCATCCCGGCCGGGCTCGAAATGATGGACAAGCCGGCCACGCAGGCCGTCGAGGCGTTCACGCACGCGGGCTACGACCTCGACGCGAAAGCGATCCTGCTATGCGAATCGGACGGCACGCCGGAAGAGGTCGCGGAAGAGATCGTGCGGATGACGGCCGTGCTGCGCGAGCATGGCGCGACGCGCATCCAGGTATCGCGCAACGAACACGAGCGGCTGCGCTTCTGGTCGGGCCGCAAGAACGCGTTCCCGGCCGCCGGCCGGATTTCCGCCGACTATTACTGCATGGACGGCACCGTGCCGCGCCGTGCGATCGGCCCGCTGCTCGCGCGCATCGAGCAGCTCGAAACGCGCTACGGGCTGCGCTGCATCAACGTGTTCCACGCGGGCGACGGCAACATGCACCCGCTGATCCTCTACAACGCGAACGATCCGGACGAGCTGCACCGCGCCGAGCAGTTCGGCGCGGAAATCCTCGAATGTTGCGTGGAATTCGGCGGCAGCGTCACGGGCGAGCACGGCGTCGGCATCGAGAAGCTCAATTCGATGTGCGTACAGTTCTCGCCGCAGGAGCGCGATGCGTTCTTCGCGGTCAAGCGCGCGTTCGATCCGGCCGGGCTGCTGAACCCGGACAAGGGCATCCCGACCCGTGCGCGCTGCGCCGAGTACGGTCGCCAGCACGTGCGCGGCGGGCTGCTGCCGCACCCCGACCCCTTTTCCACCCGTTCCGCGCCTCCCGTTAAAAATTCTTTTAAATTCAAGGCCGCCACGCCGCTTGCACCGGCACCGCCCCCCGTCGACACATGACGATCCGCTCCCTGGCCCGAAAGT
>NZ_JAAGPM010000172.1:0-14071 GCF_017104865.1 Burkholderia sp. Ac-20349 | reverse complement strand
CCTCGCCCGCGAACCCCGCGCGCCAGCACCGGCGCGGCTTTGCGCGTCGCGCGGCCGCCCGCTCGGGGCTCGCGCCGCACACGCCACCGGGATAACACCCATCTAGCCGCGCACCGGCCGCATCGATATACCGTTCATGACAATGTCCACCTCACGTGCGATTCATGCGCGGGGGGATTTTATTCGGACGGAAATGCGGCCAATATGTCGTTTCGATCGTGGTCCGTCGCACGCGACGGCGACGCCGGCGCGCGATACCAATGCCAAGCGGGGAACAACGATGGTTGCTAGGTCACCTGACGCAAACGGGCATGCGGTGCCCGAGATGACGCATGTGTCCATTACCGCGCCCGAAGACGGACGCAAGCTGTTCGTGATCATGCGTTCGCCCGACGAGCCGTTGCTTGCGCAACTGCGCGGGCTCGGTTGGGAAATCTTCGTCGCGAAGACGGCCGGCGCCGCGCAGAACATGACGTCCGGCGTGACCGTCGCCGCCGGGCTGGTCGATTTCACCGGGTTCACGTCGCGCGATTATCCCGCGCTGAAGGCATGCCTGAGCCAGCCGTCGATCGGCTGGATCTCCATCGCGCAGGCCGGCATCACGATCAGTCCCGCCGTGCGCGAACTGATCCGCAGCTATTGCTTCGATTACGTGACCCTGCCGTTGCCCTACGAATGGATTTCGCACGTGCTCGGCCATGCGCGCGGGATGGCCGCGCTCGATCGCGTCGATGGCGCGGCCTATGCGGCGTCGATCGGCGAACACGGGATGATCGGCAACTGCGAGGCGATGCAGCAGCTGTTCAGCACGATCCGCAAGGTCGCGAAGACCGACGCGAGCGTGTTCATCTCGGGCGAGTCGGGCACCGGCAAGGAGCTGACGGCGCTCGCGATTCACGAGCGCTCCGGCCGCGGCAAGGGGCCGTTCGTCGCGATCAATTGCGGTGCGATTCCGCATCACCTGCTGCAGTCGGAACTGTTCGGCTACGAGCGCGGCGCGTTCACCGGCGCGAACCAGCGGCGCGCGGGCCGGATCGAATCGGCGAACGGCGGCACGCTGTTTCTCGACGAAATCGGCGACATGCCGGTCGAAAGCCAGGCGAGCCTGCTGCGCTTCCTGCAGGAAGGGAAGATCGAGCGGCTCGGCGGGCAGGAATCGATTCCGGTCGACGTGCGGATCATCTCGGCCACCCACGTGGATCTCGACGGCGCGGTCGAGGCCGGGCGCTTCCGCGCAGACCTCTATCACCGCCTGTGCGTGCTGCGCATCCACGAGCCGCCGCTGCGCGCGCGCGGCAAGGACATCGACATCCTCGCGCACTACGTGCTGCAGAAGTACAAGGCCGACAGCGGCCGCAAGATCAGCGGCTTCACGTCGGCCGCGCTCGACGCGATGCGGCGCTATGAATGGCCCGGCAACGTGCGCGAGCTGATCAACCGCGTGCGGCGCGCGATCGTGATGGCCGAGAGCCGGCTGCTGACGCCGCACGATCTCGGGCTCGACACGCCGGGCGAAACCGAGCCCGTGACGCTCGAACAGGCGCGGGCGCTCGCCGAGCGCACCGCGATCGAGAATGCGCTGCTGCGCAACGATCACCGCATCAACAAGGCCGCGGCCGAACTCGGCATTTCGCGCGTGACGCTCTACCGGATGATGATCGAGCACGGCCTGAACGATCACGACAACAACGGCGGGAACGGCGACAACGGCGGGCACGATGGCGCGCCGTCCGGCGACGCGGGGCATCAGCGGGTCGGCTGAGCGGCGCACGCGCGACGCGTGAACCGATACGGCGCACGCCGGGTTCGCCCGATCGCCGTGCAGTCGGCCGGCCCGGCGCCGGCCGATTCCTGCCGTGCGCGGCCCGCGATTTTCGCGCCGCCGACGGCATGTAAAGCGCATGAAACGTTTCGCCTCGGCGGCCAGGCAAATTGGCGCGGCAAATCGGGGTGAACGGCCGGCCGCGTTTCGGTAAAAATGCCGCACTGCATTGTTCAGCCTTATCCGGCAAGGCAGGGCCGCCACGCGCCCGATGCGTGCCGCGCACCGCGTGTTTCAGTTTCGCAACTTCCGGTATTCCGCCCCCGTTCCGGGCGCCGCGCTGCCCGGTCGACCCCTTGTCCGGCCGGGCTCGCGCGAAGCTGGCCCGCTCCTTGCGGAAGAGAGCGTGCGAGAGTCGACGATGCACGGTCCGTCCGGTTCGGCAGCGAACCCTGTCAGTACCGGACAGGACCCAGTCCGCGGGGATGCGGCGGCGCGCGGCACTACAGCCGCGCTCCGGCGAGCACGGAGCGTCGTCGCCTGATCGTCGGGGCACCGGCCTCGCCCGGTTGCCGGAACAACCATCAGACTGATACGGGGAAGAAAAATGATCGATCGCCACACGCCGCGGCCGGCAGGCCGCGATCGCAGTGATTCGGAGCATCGCCGGTCGAACGTCGTTCTCGCAGCCGGCCGGCATGCATCGACAGGCCATCTCTCCGCGCCCGGTGCGAGGCGGATCCGGCTGATTGCCGGTCATCCGCGCCGGGTCGGCACTTTCCTGCACGCGAACCCGATTCGCAAGGGCATGTGCGCACGGGCGCCGGTACCTCGACGCCCGGTCTTCGCCTACTGACCGAAGCCGCACGACATCCGTTCGCGCCGGGCATCGTCGTCGCGAACGATCAATCTGCAATCCGAATGAAATGCGCAGCGTCGTGCTGTACGTGCGACGGATGATGCATTCGATGTGACGGCAAACGGCATCGTGCCGTTGCCGTCAGGTGGTGAGGGGAGGGGCGGTCGGACGCGCGCGACGGGAGTGGCGCCCGTACGCGCGCGACGCCGTTTCAGCCGCCGTAGATGTCGAAGTCGAAGTACTTCGACGCGAGCCGCTTGTAGGTGCCGTCCTTGACGATGTCGAGAATGGCGCTGTCGATCTTCGCCTTCAGGTCGGTGTCCTCCTTGCGCAGCCCGATGCCGGCGCCGATGCCGAGCACCTTGTCGTCGACGAGCTCGGGGCCGACGAACGTGTAGTTCGCGCCGCGCGCCGATTTCAGGAACCCGATGGCCGCCTGCACTTCATCCTGCAGCGCCGCGTCGAGGCGACCCGAGGTCAGGTCCGCGTACACGCCGTCCTGGTTCTGGTACGACACGACGTTCGCGCCTTGCTTGCCCCAGTACGCCTTCGCATACGTTTCCTGCGTCGTGCCCTGCTCGACGCCGATCGATTTGCCCTTCAGCGATTCGGCCGTCGGCAGCAGCGGCGAGCCCTTCTTCACGACGAGCCGCGTCGGCTGGTTGTAGATCTTCGTCGTGAAGCCGATCTGCTGCGCGCGTTGCGGCGTGATCGACATCGACGACAGCACCGCGTCGAACTTCTTCGCCTTCAGCGCCGGAATCATCCCGTCGAAATCGTTCTCGAGCCACACGCACTTCGCCTTCAGGCGCGCGCAGATCTCGTTGCCGAGGTCGATATCGAAGCCGACCAGCTTGCCGTCGGGTGCCTTCGACTCGAACGGCGCGTAGCTGGCATCGGTGCCGAAGCGGATCGTGGTCCAGTCCTTCGCGACGGCGGGGCCTGCGGATACCGCGAGCAGGGCGATCGAAACAGCGGCAATCAGTCTCTTCATGGTGCGTTCCTTGGCGGGTGCTTCCGGTTTCTGTGCGACACGGTTTCACGGACACGAACCGCGTCTGCGCGCGGTGTCCGCACGGCCATTAACGCAGAAAATAAAATCAGAGTCCAGAATGGACAAAAAATATCGTTTTGGCGGGTGTGCTGGCCGGTCGCCGGGTGTCGACCCTTGCAAAAATACGAAAATGGACTAATCTTGTTAGTAAATTCGTTTCGAGACTAACGATCATGTCACAACCCGCCTACGATTCGCATTCCGCCCCGCCGCAGGCCTCGGTCGCGCAGATGTCGGCGGCCGGCCTGCGTGCGTTTTTCAACATCGCGCGCGACTGGGAGCTGACGATCGACGAGCAGATCGTGCTGCTCGGTTCGCCCGGCCGTTCGACGTTCTTCAAGTGGAAGGCCACGCCGGAATCGGCGCGGCTGCCGCGCGATACGCTCGAGCGGCTATCGCTGCTGCTCGGCATCTACAAGGCGCTGCAGATCCTGCTGCCGCAGCCGGCCGCGGCCGATGCGTGGGTCAAGCGGCCCAACGACGCGGCGCCGTTCGGCGGCAAGCGCGCACTCGACCGGATGCTCGCCGGCAATGTCGGCGATCTGGTCGCCGTCCGGCAATATCTCGACGCGATGCGAGGTGGCTGGGCGTGACGATGCCGATCCAAGTACAACAATGGCCCACGACCGCGGTCGACTGGGCGCCTGCCTATCGCGTGATCCCCACCCGTTTTCCGGCGATCAACCTGTTCGACCGCGTGGCGTCGGCGGACGATTTCGACGCGCTTTATGCACTCGAGTCGCTGACCAACGATCGCATCCGCAACGAAGTCGGTTCGCTCGACCTCGTGCCGCCCGCCGAGCGCCGCTACGGGCAGGGCTGGGGGCCGATCATGGCCGCGTTCACGCACCTGAATCCGCAGGGCAGCCGCTTTTCCGACGGCAGCTATGGCGTGTTCTACTGCGCGCGCTCGCGCGATACGGCGATCGCCGAGACGCGTTATCACAGCGCACTGTTCCTGGCCGCGACGAAGGAGCCGCCGATGCGGCAGCAGATGCGGCTCTACACGGTGATCGCACAAGGCGACGTGGCCGATGTGCGCCTGTGGCCGAAACGCGATCCGGCGTTGCTACATCCGCTCGATTACAGCGCCGGGCAGGCGCTCGGCCGCGCCGTGCGCAATGCCGGTGGCGCGGGGATCGTCTATCCGTCGGTGCGCGACCCGCGCGGCGAGTGCCTGGCGGCGTTCCGGACCGCGCTGCTGCGCGACTGCCATCACGCGGCCTATCTCGAATACAACTGGAACGGCTCGGCCGTCGACGCGGTGTTCGAACTGAACCAGGTCGGCTAGGTCGGGCCCGCTCGCACGCGGGCCTCAGCGCCTCAGCGCGTCACGGCAGCGGCCAGTCGCCCGCGTGGCGTTCGCGCGCTTCGGCCTGCGTCATCGACCAGGTGCGCCCGGTGCGCGGCTCGGCGAGCGTGAGCCGCCCGGCCGGTGCGAACGCGCCCGTGTCGATGAACCACTGCGCGCCGATCCGCTGCGGCGCGCGCACCGGCGTATGCCCGGTGCAGGTCAGCGACAGCCCGGCCTGCCGCGCCGGATCGGCGAGCCCCTGGACGAGATCGCGGCCCCAGATCAAGCGCTCGCGCACGTCGTGCGCATAGCTGCCCGTGTCGAGATCGGCGTCCGAGCCGAAGAATTCCGCATGCAGCACGTTGAAGCGCCCGGGGCCGTCGCCGATCACGCGCACCAGCGGCAACGCGTCGACGCGCGCCGCATGCGCGTGCAGCCGTTCCGGCGGCAGGTCGGCACCCCAGTCGCCGCCGATCCCGCGCCACGCGTCGGGCGACAGCTTGCCGCGCGCCACGAGGCTCAGCACTTCCTCGTGATTGCCGCGCACGACGTGGCACCACGGGCGATCGAGCAGGTCCAGGGTGGTTTCGGAGGCCGGGCCGCGGTCGACGAGGTCGCCGACCGAGAACAGGCGGTCGCGAGCCGGATCGAAGCGGAGGTCGTGCAGCAGTGCGCGCAGCACATCCACGCAGCCGTGCAGGTCGCCGACGACCAGGTCGCGGCCGGCCGTGTTCGCCGGATGGTGGCAGAGGGGGGCGGTGGCAGTCATCCCAATATCTTAGGCGCTCGCGCCCATCGCCACGTCACGATGGAATGACGATAATCGGGGCGGTACCCGCCGGTACGGCGCGAAGGGCTGCTCCGCGCGCCGGCCGAACCTTTCCATTTGCTTTCGGAATCACACGATGACGTTTTATCCGCAGGTATTACGCAACCGGCCGCGCCTGGTCGCGGCGTTCGTCGCCGGCCTGCTGTGCGCGGTGCTGCTGCCGTTTCCGCTGCGTCCGACGGTGCGTGCGCTGATCGGCTGGGATTGTGCGATCTGGCTGTATCTCGCGCTGATGTGGGTGCGCATGGTCACCGCGCACCACCACAAGGTGCGCGAAATCGCGATCCGCGACGACGAAAACGCGACCACCGTGCTCACGGTCATCTGCATCGCGACCGTCGCGAGCGTGGCCGCGATCGCGATCGAACTCGCGACCGCCAAGAGCGTCGGGTTCCGCGCGGGGCTCAGCCATTACGCGATCACGGGCGCGACGCTGTTCGGCGCGTGGTTCCTGATCCCGACGATCTTCACGCTGCACTACGCGCGGCTCTATTACGGCTCGCCGAGCAACGATCGCGCGCTGCGCTTCCCGGACCAGAAGCCCGAACCCGATTACTGGGATTTCCTGTATTTCGCGTTCACGCTCGCGGTCGCGTCGCAGACGGCCGACGTGTCGCTGACGAACCGCTCCGCGCGGCGCTCGGTGCTCGCGCAGTCGATCCTGTCGTTCTACTTCAACATGGCCGTGCTCGGGCTGTCGATCAACGTCGCGGCGGGCCTGCTGAGTTGACGCGGGCTACTTGAGCAGTTCGTACGGGCCGCCGCGTTCCAGCGCCCGCCGGTATGCCGGCCGCGCATGGATCGCGTCGAGAAAGCGCGCGATCGCGGGGTGCCGGCCGTCGCCCCCGCGCGCGGTCGCGGCTTCGAGCGGAAAGCTCATCTGGATGTCGGCGGCGCTGAAGCCGTCGCCGACGAACCAGCCGGTGCGGCTCAGCGTGTCGTCGATATAGCCGAGATGCAGCGCGATCTGCGGATCGACGAAGCTCGACTGCAGCGTCGCGGCGATCTTGCGCGCGATCGGCCTGGCGAAGAACGGCATCGGCGCGTGCGCGATCCGCAGTGCGACGAGCTTGAGCAGCAGCGGCGGCATCGCCGACCCTTCCGCGTAATGCAGCCAGTACGTGTAGTCGTGCCGCTCGGGCGTGCCGGGCGGCGGCGCCAGGCGGCCGTTGCCGTAGCGTTCGACCAGGTACTCGATGATCGCGCCCGATTCGGCGTACGTGCGGCCGTCGTCGGTGACGACAGGCGATTTGCCGAGCGGATGGATCGCGCGCAACTCGGGTGGCGCGAGCATCGTCTTCGGATCGCGCGCGTAGCGCACGATCTCGTACGGCACGTCCAGTTCTTCGAGCAGCCAGAGCACGCGCTGCGAGCGCGAGTTGTTCAGGTGATGGACCGTGAGCATGTCGGCACCGGAAGTGGGGGCGGGAACGCCATCATACCCAGCGCGTGTGGCGCGTACGCGAAACGCGTCGTGCGCCGTTTCGGGCCGGGTCTGGCCGGCTGCGCCTGGCCGGCCGCCCCGATCCATCATGCGCGCCGCACCGCGATCCACGCGCCCCAGAACAGGCTCGCAAAAAAGCGCAGCGGCGCATCGAAGCCCGCATCGCGCAGCAGCCCGAACACGGCGTCCTCGGACACGGGCGGATCGGCGCCCTGCAGGATCTTCGCGAGTTGCGCGCGCACGGCGTCGGGCGTCGCGCCCTTCATGCGCCAGCGCTGCTGCCACGCGTCGAGCAGGCGAGGGTGGTCCGCGTAGCGGCGATGATTGCCGGCGAGCACGAGCGGCGCGCCGGGTTTCAGGCGCCGCGCGATTGCTTGCAGCAGCGCCGCCTTCGCTTCGTTGCCCGGGACGTGATGCAGCACGCCGATCAGCGTCGCGCCGTCGAACGCGGACGTGTCGGCCAACGCATCGACACCGTCCTCGACGAACGCCGTGCGCGTGCCGAAGCCCGCTGCCTCGACGTTCGAGCGCGCGAGCGCGAGCATCGGCGCGGAAGGGTCGACGGCCGTGAACCGCCAGCCTGGCTCGAGCGCGGCCGCCACGCAGATTTCCTGCCCCGTGCCGCCCGCGCCCGCGACGAGGATTCGCGCATCGGGGGCATCGATTGCCGACGCGAGCATGCACGCGGTGAGTTCGTGGCAGGCATCGTAGCCGGCGAGCGCGATGCGGGATTGCTCGGCGTATTCGTGTGCGCGTGCCGGATCGAATTTGGCGGCGCTGGCGGGAAGCGACATGGCGGGTTCCTCGGGTCGGGCGCGGACGACGTGTCCGCGAGCATGGCGCAGAGCGTAAGCGTGCGCAGCCGGTGCAACAAGGCGAGCGATCATTCCGGTATGCCGGCTACCTGACTCGCCGGCACCTGCCGGAATGCGGGTTTTCCCCGGGGTCGATTCGTATTTAAAAATGTCCGGGAACGATGCATCGCGGTGGCGAATCCGGCGCATACTCGTTTCTCTCCCCCCGCCTGGCCGTCGCATGCCGGGCCCCGATGTGTCGCGCCGCTGGCGCGGCCATGCCGCTCGGTACGCACGAGGAGCGCATGATGTCCGATTGTCCGCACGATCCGTATGCGCAGCACCACATTCACTGCTTGCCGTTCGGCGCACAGCCCTGTGGCGCGCTCAGCGCAACGCCGCGCACGCATTTTCGCGTGTGGGCGCCGGGCAGCGCGCAGGTTCAGCTCGAACTCGATACCGGCTTCGGCCCGTTGCTCGTCCCGATGACGGCCGCCGGCACGAACTGGTTCGAAGTCTTTGCCGATTGTGGTGCGGGTGCGCTTTACCGCTATCGCCTCGACGATACGGTATCGATTCCCGATCCCGCGTCGCGCTCGCAACCCGAAGGGCTCAACGGCCCGAGCGAGGTCGTCGATCCGCGCGCGTTCACGTGGCGCAACACGTTCTGGCACGGACGCGCGTGGGAAGACATCGCGCTCTATGCGATTCGTCCGCACGCGGTAGGCGGCTTCGATGGCGTGCGCCGGCGCCTGCCGCAACTCGCGCGCCTCGGCGTGACTGCGCTGGAACTGCTGGCGTCGCCGCACGACAGCCTGCCGTTCGCGCCGCTCGCGGCCGAAGGCGGCCCCGACGCGCTGAAGGCGCTGATCGACGGTGCGCATGGCTACGGTCTCGCGGTGCTGCTGGAGCTCGACTACGCGCGCTTCGGCAGCGGCACCGACGCGCTGCGCCACTACGCGGCGCCGTTCTTCCATACGCGCGACGATCCGCTGCAGGCGCCGCCGCTCGCGCTCGATCATCCGGAAGTCTGCGATTTCTTCTGCGACAACGCGCTGTACTGGATCGACGAGTACCGTTGCGACGGGCTGCGCCTGCGCGAAGCCGACCGGATCGGCGCGTCGTGGCTGCGCGAGATCGCGGATCGCGTGCGCGCGGCCGTGCCGGCCGACCGGCTGATCCATCTCGTACTCGGCAGCGAGCGGCATCCGGCGCATCTTGCCGATACCCATTTCGATGCGCAGTGGAACGGGTGCGGCGAACGCGCGTTGCACCGGCTGACGGGGCGCGACACGTCGGCCCACGAAGGCATTTCCACGCACCAGTCGATCCACACGCTCGCCCGCGCGCTGACCGCGGCCGGGGCTGCGTTCCAGCCGGCCGCATCGGGAGAAGGCATGGCTGCCGACAGCGGGTTGTCGTTGACGTCGCTGGTGCTGTCCGATGGCGCGTGGCGCGACAGCGGGCAGGGCGACCACGGGCAGGAGGCCGGTCTGGCCGCGCTTGCGCTGTCGCTGCTCACGCCGCAGATTCCGTTGATCTTCGACGAAACCGCGCGCGATATCGATCGCGCGCATTTCGTGCAGTCGGCGCTGGCAGTGCGCGCGAAGCTGATCGCGCCGCGGCTGTCCGATTGCCGGCCGCAGGAAGCGCGTGCGCTGAAGTCGGACGGCGACGGCGATGCCGACGCGCTGCTTGCATCATGGCGGCTCGCCGACGACGAGACGCTGACGATCGCGTTGAACCTGTCGCCCGAGGCGCTGCCGTTCGACGCACCGAAAGGGCGGGTCGTGTTCGAGACGCCGGCCCGTGCGCGCGACCGGATCGATGAACGGGTATTGCCACCGTATTCGCTCGTCGCGTGGCTGACGGGCGACGTCAACCGGTATGCGCTCACGCACGATGCGCGCCGCATCGATGACGGTGCGTGGCGAGAAATGCGTCCGAACCTGAACGCTTGAGCGTGTGAGCAGATAAGAAACCGAACGGCCGGGCGCCTCTGCGCCCGGCTGCACCGCAGGAAATCCCCGAACTACCAGAACCCGCGAATGCCTGCGACGCCGTATGCGCCGTGGCGGCGCGCATCGTCGAGGTGCGTGCGCGTCATGCCGCCGAGTGCGAAGACGGGCATCGCGGCTTCGGCAGCCAGCGTTTCGAACTGCGCCCAGCCGAGCGTCGGCGCACCCGGGTGGCTGAGCGTCGGCAACACGGGCGACAGCGTGACGAAATCCGCGCCGGCGCGCGCGGCCAGCAGCAGGTCGTCGTGCGTGTGACAGGCGGCGGATACCCACCTTCCCGTCGGCAAAGGCCGCTGCGCGGCAGCGCGCAATGCGGTGCCGTCGAGATGCCAGCCGGCATTGCCGAGCCGCATCACGCCGGCTGCATCGATCGGGCCGTTCAGCATCAGGTGCGCGCCGGCTGCGTCGCAGCGCGCGAGCACTTCGGCGGCGAGTGACGCGAACGCGGTTGCGTCGAGCGATTTCACGCGCAGTTGCACGAGCGTCTCGCCGCGCGCGAGCACGGCCGACAATCGATCGAGGAACGCCGCGCAATCGGCTGCCGACGCGGACGCCGGCTCCGGCGTGATCACGCAGCAGCGCGGCAGCGTGGCGTTCATCGCGTGCGGCGAAGCGCGGCCGTCATTCGTCGGCCTCTTTCGCGATCTTCGGGTAGACGCGCACGAGCACGATGCGCGGCCCGTTCATCTTCTTCACGACGACGTCGAAGCGGTCGAACGACACACGCTGCCCTTCGGTCGGCAGGTCGCTGAGCGCCTGAATCACGAGGCCGCCGACGGATTCCGCGCGGCCTTCGTCGATGTCGATGCCGAGCGCCTGCTCGAGCGACACGACGGGCAGGCTGCCCTTGCCCATCAGCGTGCCGTCGTCGAGGCGGCTCCAGTCGGCGTCGCCCTGGCGGAACTCGTCGTGGATCTGGCCGACCAGCGCGCCGAGCAGGTTGTCGAGCGTCAGGAAGCCGATCGGCTTCTCGCCCTTGTTGCCGACCAGCGCGAAGTGCGGCGCGCCCTTGCGGAAGCGGCGGAACAGGTCGAGCGCCGGCGTGTCGGGCTTCACGTACTGCACGGGGCGCACGTAGTCGGACAGGTCTTCGAGGGCTGCGCCGGCATGACGCGCGAGCAGCAGGTCCTTCAGGTGGATCAGTCCGCTCACCTGTTCGCGCGATGCATCCTCGAACAGCGGATAGCGGCTGAAACGGTGCCGCGCGACGATCTCCATGTTGTCGGGCAGCGGCAGGTCGCGGCGCAGGCCGATCATTTCATGGGCCGGCCGCATCAGGTCCGACACGGTCATCGACGAAAAATCGAGCGAATGCGCGAGCGTGTTCCACTCGTCGTTGCTGTACGTGCCGCGCGCCGGCTGGGCCGGATTGCCGGCCGTGCTGCGGCGGCTGCGCAGGATCAGCTTCAGCTCGTCGGTCGAGTAGTGCGCATCGCTGCCGTGGTCGGTGGACAGCCCCGCGAGCCGCAGCACCGCGTTGGCGCTGTTGTTGAGCACCCAGATCGCCGGATACATCGCCCAGTAGAACGCGTACAGCGGCAGCGCGACCCACAGGCCGACCTTTTCCGACTGGCGGATCGCCATCGATTTCGGCGCGAGCTCGCCGACGACGATGTGCAGGAACGAGATCAGCGAGAACGCGAACACCAGCGAGACCAGGTGCACGACGCGTTCGGACTGCACGCCGATCAGGTCGAGCAGCGGGCCGAGCAGTTGCGCGAAGGCCGGTTCGCCGACCCAGCCGAGGCCGAGCGACGCAAGCGTGATGCCGAGCTGGCACGCGGAAAGGTACGCGTCGAGCCGGCCGTGCACGATGCCGAGGATGCGGCCGCGCAGGCCGTGCTTGCGGGCCAGTGTCTTGACGCGCGTGGCGCGCAGTTTGACGAGGCCGAATTCGGCCGCGACGAAGAACCCGTTCAGGGCCACCAGGAACAACGCGCCGATGAGCGCGAAGATCTGTAACAAAGAAACACTCCGGTTATGACAGGCCCATCAGTATAGAGCCAGAAAGGAATTTGTAATGTACTGGACGGCCGATTGCTTACACCGGCGCCTCACCGGGGACGGAGAACGTGATGGTGGCGGTCGCGCCATCGGCGAACGCGTCGTGCGAGAACGTGCCGCCGTGTGCGAGCGCGACCCGCTGGCAGAGCGCGAGCGACCAGGCGATCCGCTTGGCGTCGCGCTCGCGCAGCATTTCGCGGCGAGCGAACGATTCGAACGCGTGCGGCTGCGCGGGATCGGCGAGCGCGCCGGCGTTCACGGTGCAGGTGGCGCGCGCGGTGAACTGCACGGCGTCGCGGGCGCACGCGAACGTCACGCGGCCGCCGGCGGCGCTGACTTCGACCGCGGCCGTCAGCATCGTCCAGAGCGCCTGCGCGATGCGTTCGCGGTCGGCGGTCAACGACGGTTCGCCGTCCGGCAGCGTCGCGTCGAGCGCGACCTGCCGTGCGTCGGCGAGCGCGACACGCACGAGCGCGATCGTGTCGTCGAGCAACGGGCGCAGCGCGAACGGCTGCGGCTTGAGTGCGAGCGTGCGGGTTTCCGCGCGCGGCGCGTCGAGCACGTCGTCGATCAGCGCAACTTGCTGGTCGATGCCCGTGCGGATGCCTGCGAGCGCGCGTTGCAGGTTCGGATCGGCGTTGGCGAGCTGGCGCTCGAGCACGTATGCCCAGCTGTGCATGGCGTTCAGCGGGCTGCGCAGGTCGTGCGACGCGGTGGAGAGTGCCTGGTCGCGCAGGAACAGCGCCGCCTGGGTGGCGTAGTGCGCTGCGCGTTCGCGCAGCAGGTCGGCGGCGGGATCGACGGAAGTGGACGTCACGGAGCTGGCCTGTCGGAAGCGGTTGGCGTGGAAGTCACGCGAACCGCCATTATAGGGACGGTGCGTGTCACGCCGGCAGCGCGTCCTCGTCCTTTTTCCGGGCGTCGCCGTTCGGCAGCAACTGGCACGCGAGCAGGCCGGCCAGCATCAGCGCGCAGCCGACGAGCGCGCGCAGCGTCAGCGTTTCGCCGAGCGCGGCCCAGCCGGCGATCGCCGCGAACACGCCTTCCATGCTGAAGATCACGGCCGCGTGCGCGGGCGCCGCGTGGCGTTGCGCGACGACCTGCAGCGTATAGCCGACGCCGACCGACAGCAGTCCGCCGTACAGCAGCGTCGGCAGCGCGCCGCGCAGCATCGCGCCGCTGACCGGCTCGACGGCGAGGCCGACCGCGAGGCACGCCACGCCGCACACGACGAACTGCAGGAACGCGAGCACGAGCGGATCGTGGCGCTTCGCAAAATGGCCGACGGCCATCACGTGGGCGGCGATGATCACGGCGCCGGCGAGCTGGAACCAGTCGCCGTACAGCACCGAGAAGTGCTCGTCGATGCTGAGGAAATACAGGCCGATCGCCGCGAGCAGCGCGCCGAACCACGTGCCTGCGCCGATCCGGTGGCGTGCGAACACGCCCATCAGCGGCACGAGCACGACGTACAGCGAGCTGATGAAGCCCGCGTTGGCGATGCGCGTGTATTGCAGGCCGATCTGCTGCAGCGAGATCGATACCGCGAGCAGCCCGCCGAGCGTGAGGCCCGGCAAGAGCAGCGCCGGCTCGCGGCGGATGGCCGCGAGCTGTGCGCGTGACGCCGTGTTCAGCATCAGCAGCGGCACCAGCACCAGCGCGCCGAGCAGGAAACGCAGCCCCGTGAACAGGAACGGCCCGATCACGTCGAGGCTCAGGCGTTGCGCGACAAAAGCCGAACCCCAGATCGCGGCGGCGGCGAGCATCAGCAGGTTGGCGCGGAGGTGCATGCGGGCTTCGGGCTTCATTGGAATTCTTCTGGAGATTGCGGGCGGCGAAACCAGCTAGTTTACGCCGAGATTGCAAGGCTGTCGGCAAACCTGCGCAATGCGGCGGCGGCGCGCGCATCGCGCACGCGTGAATACAGCACGACCTGCGACAGCGGCAGCGGCGGCAGTCCGAATTTCGCGCCGACGTCGACCAGGGTGCGAAATTCGGACTGCCGCCGCTGCA
>NZ_JAAGPM010000171.1:0-14417 GCF_017104865.1 Burkholderia sp. Ac-20349 | reverse complement strand
CAGCGTGCCGAACGCGGCCGGCAACGCGCCGGCATCGGCTTGCGCGGCGCGCGCAAGGCCGAGCGCCGCGGGCGATGCGGACAGCACACGCGCGAACGGCTTGCCGACCGGCTTCAGCGTGCCCTGCGCATGGAACCAGATCGAATTGACGGCCGGCAGGCCACGCGCCTCGCGGGCCTCGTTGACCGGATGCTGGAACCACGCCATCTGCACTTCGTTCTGCAGCTTCATCCACATCCGCGAGCGTTCGCCCGTATGGGCCTCGTGCGGCAGCCAGATCTCGATGTTGCGGCCGCTCGCGCGCAGCGGCGCGGCGCCGGCGAGGCGGGCGAGCTGATCGCTCGACAGATACCAGCGTGACGGGTTCGGCGCTTCGAGCCGGACGCCGAGCTCCTCGATCAGCGGCCGCGCGACCGCGAGCAGCGCGGCTGCGTCGCCGTCGGCCAGCGCGAGGGCGGCCGGATCGACGAGCACCAGGTGATCGTGCGCGATTTCGACGTGGACGGGCTCGACGCAGGCCCACGCGTGGGCGCCGGGGTCGCCGCCGTCTGCCAGCAGCATGTAGGGCGCGAGCGGCGCCTCGTCCGCTGCGCTGCCCTGGGTCGCGCCGAACTGGCGGGCCAGCCAGCGCTCGTGCGGCAGCGTGCGCTGGAAGTCCTCGCCGGCCACGCGCTCGACGAGGCTGGCGCGGGCGAGCAACTTTTCGAGCGCGGGGCTGTCCAGCGTGTGCAGGGACGAGGCCGCATCGGCCGCCGACGGCAGCGCGAACGGAACGAGAAAATGGAGGCGTCGGTCGTGCATGATGGTGCGCATTGTATGGCAAACTGCGCGCGTGATCGGGCCGGCTGACGGCCCGTTCGCGTCCGGCGGCCGTTTTTCGACCGTGCCCGGGCCGGTGGCCGCCACCGGGCGGCGGTCCGGCCGCGGGGCGCCTCCCCGCCGTAACCAGCAGAAAGGATTCGCTTGAAACTTCCGTACGAATGGCAGATCGGCTGGCGCTATACGCGCGCCGGCAAACGCACGACCGGTAACGGCTTCATTTCCTTCATCGCGCTCGTGTCGATGCTCGGGATCGCGCTCGGCGTCGCGGCGCTGATCGTCGTGCTGTCGGTGATGAACGGCTTCCAGAAGGAAGTGCGCGACCGCATGCTGTCGGTGCTCGCGCACGTCGAGGTGTTCTCGCCGACGGGCTCGATGCCCGACTGGCAACTGACCGCGCAGGAAGCGCGCCGCAATCCGTCGGTGATCGGCGCGGCGCCGTATGTCGATGCGCAGGCGCTGCTCACCCGCCAGGACGCGGTGAGCGGCGTGATGCTGCGCGGCGTCGAGCCGACGCTCGAGCCGCAGGTGTCGGACATCGGCAAGGACATGAAGGCGGGCCAGCTCGGCGCGCTCGTGCCGGGCCAGTTCGGCATCGTGCTCGGTGATGCGCTCGCCGGCAACCTCGGTGTGACGGTCGGCGACAAGGTCACGCTGGTCGCGCCGGAAGGGTCGATCACGCCGGCCGGCATGATGCCGCGGCTGAAGCAGTTCACGGTCGTCGGCGTGTTCGAGTCCGGGCACTACGAATACGACAGCACGCTCGCGATGATCAACATCCGCGACGCCGAGGCGCTGTTCCGGATGGCCGCGCCGACCGGCGTGCGGCTGCGGCTGAAGGACATGCAGAAGGCGCCGGACGTGGCGGTCGAGCTGTCGCATACGCTGTCGGGCAGCCTGTACATTCGCGACTGGACCCAACAGAACAAGACGTGGTTCTCGGCCGTGCAGATCGAGAAGCGGATGATGTTCATCATCCTTACGCTGATCATCGCGGTGGCCGCGTTCAACCTCGTGTCGTCGCTCGTGATGACGGTGACCAACAAGCAGGCCGACATCGCGATTCTGCGGACGCTCGGCGCGCAGCCGGGGTCGATCATGAAGATCTTCGTCGTGCAGGGCGTGACGATCGGCTTCGTCGGCACGGCGTCGGGCGTCGCGCTCGGCTGCCTGATCGCGTGGAGCATCCCGTGGCTGATCCCGATGATCGAGCACCTGTTCGGCGTGCAGTTCCTGCCGCCGTCCGTGTACTTCATCAGCGAGCTGCCGTCCGAACTCGTCGCGAGCGACGTGATCCGGATCGGGCTGATCGCGTTCGCGCTGTCGGCCGTCGCGACGCTCTATCCGAGCTGGCGCGGCGCGAAGGTGAAGCCGGCGGAGGCGCTTCGCTATGAATGATCGCGCGACCGCATTCGCGGATGCAAAACAACACAACAGACAGGATTCGGCAGGTATGCAGGATTACGTGCTTCAGGCGCGCGGGATCACGAAGGCGTTCGTGCAGGGCGGCTTCAACGTGCAGGTGCTCAACAATACCGAGCTGACGGTGCGGCGCGGCGAGAAGCTCGCGGTGGTCGGCGCGTCGGGTTCCGGCAAGAGCACGCTGCTGCACGTGCTGGGCGGGCTCGACGAGCCGAGCGCGGGCGAGGTGTCGCTGCTCGGCAAGCCGTTTACGCAGCTCGCCGAGCGCGAGCGCAACGAATTGCGCAACCGTGCGCTCGGCTTCGTCTACCAGTTCCATCACCTGCTGCCCGAGTTCACCGCGCTCGACAACGTCGCGATGCCGCTGCGCATCCGCCGGATGACGACCGAGGACGCGCGCGAGCAGGCCCAGACGATGCTCGAGCGTGTCGGTCTCGGCCCGCGTGCGAAGCACCGTCCGGGCGAACTGTCGGGCGGCGAGCGGCAGCGCGTCGCGATCGCGCGCGCGCTGGTCACGAAGCCCGCGTGCGTGCTCGCCGACGAGCCGACCGGCAACCTCGACGGCACGACGGCCGACACGGTGTTCAACCTGATGCTCGAACTGTCCGAGACGCTCGAAACGAGCTTCGTGATCGTCACGCACGATCCCGATCTCGCCGCGCGCTGCGACCGCATCATGCGGCTGCGCGACGGCGTGCTGTACGAGGAGCCGGCGCTGCCGGTGTAAGAAGCGAACGCGCTTGGCCTGCTGCCGGGGTCGTCCCGGTGCGGCGCCAGGGCGCAGGACTGCCGCCATGTGGATCGATACGCACTGCCATCTCGATGCCGCCGAGTTCGACGCCGACCGCGACGCGGTCGCGCACGCGGCGCGCGCCGCCGGCGTGTCGCGCATCGTGATCCCGAGCGTCGGGCGCGACAACTTCACGACGGTGCGCGAGCTCGCGCAACGCACGCCGGGCGCGGTCTATGCGCTCGGCATCCATCCGATGTATACGCCGCGCGCACGGGACGAGGATCTCGACCTGCTGCGCATGGAGATCGAGGCGAGCCTCGACGATCCGCGCTTCGTTGCGATCGGCGAGATCGGTCTCGACTATTTCGTGCCGGGGCTCGACGAAGACCGGCAGCAGTTCTTCTACCAGGGGCAACTCAAGCTCGCGCGCGAATTCGATCTGCCCGTGCTGTGCCACGTGCGCAAGTCGCAGGATCGCGTGCTCGCCGGGTTGCGCCGGTTCGGCGTGCGGCGCGGCATCGCGCATGCGTTCAACGGCAGTTTCCAGCAGGCCGAAGCGTATCTCGCGCAAGGGCTGCATCTCGGCTTCGGCGGCAACGTGACCTTCTCGCGCGCGCTGCAGATCCGCCGGCTCGCCACGGAGTTGCCGCTCGATGCGCTCGTCGTCGAGACCGACGCGCCCGACATCGCGCCCGAATGGGCGTACAAATCCCGCAACACGCCCGACCAGGTGCCACGCATCGGCGATGTACTCGCCGAACTGCGCGGGCTCGACGCCGGCGCAGTGTCCCTATGCACTTCGGCCAACGCGCTCGCCGCGCTGCCGCGACTCGCACTTTCGTCCGCATAATCGTTGCCGGAAGGCGCCGCATTCGCCATGGCGGCGCCGGGTCGACGAGGAGGTGCGATGCGCGTGTGGTGGATCGCGTTCGCGCTCGGCGTGGTCGTACTGCAGCGGCAGGCGGCGTTGCCGGGTGCGTTCGCCTGGACGATCGGTGCAGCCGTGCTCGCGGGCTGCGCGGTGCTGGGCGCGTGGTGCATGCGCCGCCGGCGCACGCGGTCGACCGTCGCGTTCGGATGGATGCTGTGCGCGCTCGCGGCCTGCGTCGCGGGGTTCGGCTACGCGGCCGCGCGGGCCGAATGGCGGCTGGACGACAGCCTGCCCGTCGAGTGGGAAGGGCGCGACATCGTCGTGACCGGTGTGATTCGCGGGCTGCCCGTGATCGACGAGACAGGCGCGAGGCTGCTGTTCGCCGTCGAGTCGAACGATGCAGGGCTGGCCCATTTCCCGCCGCTGATCCGGCTGTCGTGGCGCGCGTATGGCGCATCGGCGACACGCGATCCACTTCCCGATCTGCGTGCCGCACAGCGCTGGCGTTTTGTCGTGCGTCTGAAGCGCCCGCATGCCGAGGCCAATCCCGGCGTGCGCGACAGCGAGGCGGCGTGGCTTGCCGCAGGTATTCGCGCGATCGGCTATGTCAGCGCGCCCGGGCGGGCGGTATTGCTCGATGCGCACGCATCGGGATGGCGTGCCTCGATCGATCGGCTGCGCGATGCGCTGCGCTCGCGTATCGCCGAGGCGCTCGGCAGCGACGCCAGCCATCGCGGCATCGTCGCCGCACTCGCGATCGGGGATCAGTCGGGCATCGGCGACGACGACTGGCGCGTGCTGCGCAGCACGGGTACGAGCCACCTGGTCGCGATCTCCGGCCTGCATGTCGGGCTCGTAGGCGCGATCGCGGGCGGGCTCGTGTCGATGGTCTGGCGCCGCCTGCGCTGGCGCGCACGGGCCGTGACGCTCATGTTGCCGGCGCCGTACGCGGCCGCGCTCGCCGCGCTCACCGCCGCGGCCGGATATGCGGCGCTCGCCGGTTTCAACGTACCGGCGCAGCGCGCGTGGTGGATGATCGCGGCCGGCGGCATCGCGTATCTGGCCGGGCGCAGCGTACCGACTTCCGCGGTGCTGTGCGCGGCACTCGGCGCCGTGTTGGTTGCGGATCCATGGGCTGTGCTGTCGGCCGGGTTCTGGCTGTCGTTCGGGGCGGTTGCCGTGATCCTGATGGCCGTGGCCGGTTGGCGTGGCGTGCGTGAGCCCGATGCGGAACGCGAGGAGGGCGATGGCACGGCCGGCTTGTCGAGCCGGTTGCGCGCGTGGGCGGCACGCGCCGGGCGCCGTATCGCCGAGGCCACGCGCGTGCAGTACGCGGTGACGATCGGTCTCGCGCCGCTGACGGCCGCATGGTTCGCGCAGATCTCCCTGTCGGGCCCGTTCGGCAATGCGTTCGCGATTCCGTGGGTCAGCTCGGTCGTGACGCCGGTCGTGCTGGCCGGCATCGCGCTGCCGGCGCCGTTCGATGCGTATGCGTTCCGGCTTGCGCACGCGGCGCTCGAACCGATGATGACGTTGCTCGGGCACCTCGCCGACTGGCCGGCGGGCGTGTTCTGGTTGCGCATGCCCGACGGGCCGGTGCTGGTGCTGGCCTGCGTGGGCGTCGCATGGGCGCTGATGCCGCGCGGCTGGCCGTTGCGCTGGGCGGCACCGCTCACGTGGCTGCCACTCGTCGCGCCGGCAGCCGATACGCCGCCGCCGGGCGGTTTCCGGCTGACCGTGCTCGACGTCGGGCAGGGCGCGTCGGTGCTGGTGGAGACCGCGCGGCGCACTGTGCTGTTCGATGCGGGGCCGGGCGCGGAGTCGACTCATGCCGGCGCGCGGATCGTTGCGCCGGCACTGCGTGCGCGTGGCATCGCGGTGATCGATTCGCTCGTGCTCAGTCACGCGGATGCCGATCACGCGGGCGGTGCGCCAGCCGTCTATGCGGCAGCCGACGTACGACAGTTGCTGGCCGGCATTGCGCCGAACAGCCGGCTGTGGCGCGACGCGGCAGCCGCCGGCGTCGCCGACCGGCTGCCGTGTGTGGCCGGGCAGCACTGGACCTGGGACGGCGTCGCGTTCACGATGCTGTGGCCGCAGGGCGGCCCGGGTGCGGGTACCTCGAACGGGCAGTCGTGCGTGCTGCGCATCGACGCGGGCGACACGTCCGCACTGCTGACGGGCGACATCGAGGCGCGCGCCGAACGCCGGCTCGTGGACGTTGCGCGCGACGCGCTGGCCGCGCAGATCCTGGTCGTTCCGCACCACGGCAGCCGAACGTCGTCGGTCGAGCCTTTCCTCGATTCGGTCGGGCCGCGCGTCGCGGTATTTCCTGTAGGCTATCGCAATCGTTTCGGGCATCCGCACCGGACGGTTCTCGCCCGTTACGAGGCGCGCGGGATTCCGCTGCCGCGTACCGATCGCGACGGTGCCGTGCGGTTCGACGTCGCGCCGGCCGACGGCGGGTTTGCCTTCGAGCGTTATCGCGACGTTCGGCGACGGTACTGGATGGACCGGTGATCGCGGCGAGGGCCGGCGTAGCGAGAAAGAAGGCCCGGGACCCGCGCATCATGTCGAAGCATGGGCCCGGCAGAACACGAAGCAGAGGGCCGGAGCTGACTCCGGCCGACCGCGAAGCATGGGGCGGGAGTAAGTGCTAAAGCATTAACTCCGGCCGACCGCGAAGCATGGGACCGGAGTAAGTGCTAAAGCACTAACTCCGGTCGACAAAGGAGACATCGGCGTTTGAAGGACATCCTCCATTTCTCGCACGCGAACGGCTTCCCGGCGTCGACGTACCGGACGATCTTCGCCGAACTGGCCGACGACTACGAGCTGCGCTACATCGAACGGATCGGCCACGACCGCCGCTACCCGGTGACGCGCGACTGGCCGCATCTCGTCGAGCAACTGCTCGACGATATCGGCAGCCGCTACGAGCGTCCCGTCTGGCTCGTCGGTCATTCGCTCGGCGGCTACCTGTCGCTGATGGCTGCGCTGAAGAAGCCGCAATGGGTGCGCGGCGTCGTGATGATCGATTCGCCGATCATCGCGGGCTGGCGCGCCGGCGCATTGCGTGCAAGCCAGTGGGCGGGGCTCGACGAGCGGCTGTCGCCGGCCGCCGCGACGCGCAACCGGCGTACGCGCTGGGTGAGCCGCGATGACGTCTGGCGGCATTTCCGCGAGAAGCCGGCGTTCGCCCGCTGGGACGAACGGATGCTGGCGGACTACATCGACTACGGGATTCCACAGGCCGGTGCCGACGGCGAGCGGGCGCTCGCGTTCGACCGGCAGGTCGAATACCTGATCTACCGGACCCTGCCGCACACGCTCGGCCCGCGGCTCGCGCACGGCGCGCCGGTGCCGCTCGGTTTTCTCGCCGGCACGCGTTCGCGCGAGGTGCGCCAGGTCGGGCTCGATGCGACGCGCCGCGCGGCGCGCGGTCGCGTCGAATGGCTGGAAGGCAGCCACCTGTTCCCGATGGAGCGGCCGCTCGAGACCGCCCGCGCATTGCAGCGGATGCTGAATTCGCTGAAGGCGGTGGAGGGCGATGTGACGCAGGGCGGTGCCCCGCTCGCGAAGCGCGCCTGACGCACGGTTGGGCGGCCGGGGCGCGCCTGCGATGCGCGCGGTTGCACCGGCCGGCGGGCAGCCTCGCCCCGGCGCGCACGGCTGGTGCGGGTCGGCGCGAAAGGGCGCGATCATCGAGTCAATTGCTGAGAGAAGGGCGGGCTTTACGGTATAATCCGTTTTTCCCGCGAGCATCCAGCGATGACCAAATATGTTTTCGTCACCGGCGGCGTAGTTTCTTCCCTTGGCAAGGGTATTGCCGCCGCTTCCCTCGCCGCGATCCTCGAATCGCGCGGTCTGAAAGTCACCCTCCTCAAACTCGATCCCTACATCAACGTCGACCCCGGCACGATGAGCCCGTTCCAGCACGGCGAAGTGTTCGTGACGGAAGATGGAGCGGAGACGGACCTCGACCTCGGCCACTATGAGCGCTTCATCAGCACGAAGATGCGCAAGGCCAACAACTTCACGACCGGCCAGATCTACGAATCGGTGATCCGCAAGGAACGCCGCGGCGATTATCTCGGCAAGACCGTGCAGGTCATTCCGCACATCACGAACGAAATCCAGGCGTTCATCGAGCGCGGGGCCGCGTCGGCCACCTGCGGTGAGCCGGATGTCGCGATCGTCGAGATCGGCGGCACGGTCGGCGACATCGAATCGCTGCCGTTCCTCGAAGCCGCGCGCCAGATGAGCCTGCGCCTCGGCCGCAACAGCGCGTGCTTCGTGCACCTGACGCTGGTGCCGTACGTCGCGACGGCTGGCGAGCTGAAGACGAAGCCGACCCAGCACAGCGTGCAGAAGCTGCGCGAGATCGGCATCCTGCCGCACGTGCTGCTGTGCCGTGCGGACCGCCGCATTCCGGACGACGAATCGAAGAAGATCTCGATGTTCTCGAACGTGCCGGAAGACGCCGTGATCTCGGTGTGGGACGCCGACAGCATCTACAAGATTCCGCAGATGCTGCACGACCAGGGCCTCGACCGCATCATCTGCGAGGAACTGAAGCTGTCGCCGAAGGACGCCGACCTGAGCATGTGGTCGGAACTCGTTGAGAAGCTCGAGAACCCGAAGCACGAAGTGACGATCGGCATGGTCGGCAAGTATGTCGACCTGACCGAGTCGTACAAGTCGCTGATCGAGGCGCTGCGCCACGCATCGCTGCACACGTCGACCAAGGTCAACATCGAATACATCGACTCGGAAGAGATCGAGTCGAACGGTGTCGACAGCCTGAAGCACCTCGACGCCGTGCTGGTGCCGGGCGGTTTCGGCCGTCGCGGCACGGAAGGCAAGATCGCGGCGATCCGCTATGCGCGTGAAGCCAAGGTGCCGTATCTCGGCATCTGCCTCGGCATGCAGCTCGCGGTGATCGAGTTCGCGCGCGACGTCGTCGGCCTGAAGCAGGCGAACAGCACGGAATTCGAGCCGGACACGCCGGAACGCGTGGTCGCGCTGATCACCGAGTGGTACGACCGCGACGGCAAGGTCGAGACGCGCACCGAGGAATCCGATCTCGGCGGCACGATGCGCCTCGGCTCGCAGCGTTGCCCGATCAAGCCGGGCACGATGGCCGAAGAGATCTATGGCAAGGACGTGAACGAGCGCCATCGCCACCGTTATGAAGTCAATAACCGCTTCGTGCCCCAGCTCGAAGCCGGCGGCCTTATCATCAGCGCCCGTACCCCGAGCGAGGATCTGCCGGAAATGATGGAACTGCCGCGTTCGATGCACCCGTGGTTCGTCGGCGTCCAGTTCCACCCGGAATTCACGTCCACGCCGCGTGACGGTCATCCCCTCTTCAAGTCGTTCGTCGAAGCTGCGCTTGCCAACAAGCAAGCGCGCGGAGTGTAAGCATGAAGCTGTGCGATTTCGAGGTCGGTCTCGACAAGCCTTTCTTCCTGATCGCGGGTACCTGCGTCGTCGAATCGGAGCAAATGACGATCGACACGGCAGGCCGCCTGAAGGAGATCTGCGAGAAGCTGAACGTTCCGTTCATCTACAAGTCGTCCTACGACAAGGCGAACCGCAGCTCGGGCAAGTCGTTCCGCGGCCTCGGAATGGACGAGGGCCTGCGGATCCTGTCCGAGGTGAAGCGCCAGCTCGGCCTGCCGGTGCTGACCGACGTGCATTCGATCGAAGAGATCGAGCAGGTCGCGTCGGTCGTCGACGTGCTGCAGACGCCGGCGTTCCTGTGCCGCCAGACCGATTTCATCCATGCGTGCGCGCGCTCGGGCAAGCCCGTCAACATCAAGAAGGGCCAGTTCCTCGCGCCGCACGACATGAAGAACGTGATCGACAAGGCGCGCGAAGCGGCCCGTGAAGCGGGGCTGTCGGAAGACCGTTTCATGGCGTGCGAGCGCGGTGTCTCGTTCGGCTACAACAATCTCGTGTCGGACATGCGTTCGCTCGCGATCATGCGCGAGACGAGCGCCCCCGTCGTGTTCGATGCGACCCACTCGGTGCAGCTGCCGGGCGGGCAGGGCACGAGCTCGGGCGGCCAGCGCGAATTCGTGCCGGTGCTCGCACGGGCGGCGGTCGCGACGGGCGTCGCGGGCCTCTTCATGGAAACGCACCCGAATCCGGCTGAAGCAAAGTCGGACGGCCCGAACGCGGTGCCGCTGAACCGGATGGGTGCGCTGCTGGAGACCCTCGTCACGCTCGACCAGGCGGTGAAGCGCAATCCGTTCCTGGAAAACGATTTCAATTAAAGATCGAATGAACCTTGCGACGGCTTCGCGCGTCAGTAGCGAAAGCGGTTCAGGCGCGTGCGCCGTCGCAGTTTGAAGAATCCATCGTCATTCTCAGAGGAAACCCATGAGTGCAATCGTAGATATCATCGGCCGCGAGATTCTGGATTCGCGCGGCAACCCCACCGTCGAATGCGACGTGCTGCTCGAATCGGGCACGATGGGCCGCGCGGCGGTGCCGTCGGGCGCGTCCACCGGCTCGCGTGAAGCGATCGAACTGCGCGACGGCGAAGCCGGCCGCTACAACGGCAAGGGCGTGCTGAAGGCAGTCGAGCATATCAACACCGAAATCTCCGAAGCCATCATGGGCCTCGACGCGTCGGAACAGGCGTTCCTCGACAAGACGCTGCTCGAGCTGGACGGCACCGACAACAAGTCGCGCCTCGGCGCGAACGCGATGCTGGCCGTGTCGATGGCCGTCGCGAAGGCAGCCGCCGAAGAGGCTGGCCTGCCGCTGTACCGCTACTTCGGTGGTTCGGGTGCCATGCAACTGCCGGTGCCGATGATGAACATCGTCAACGGCGGCGCGCACGCGAACAACAGCCTCGACATCCAGGAATTCATGATCGTCCCGGTGAGCCAGCCGACGTTCCGTGAAGCCCTGCGTTGCGGCGCGGAAGTGTTCCACGCACTGAAGAAGATCCTGAGCGACCGCGGCATGAGCACGGCAGTCGGTGACGAAGGCGGCTTCGCGCCGAACTTCGGCAGCAACGACGAGTGCCTGTCGACGATCCTGCAGGCGATCGAGAAGGCTGGCTACCGTGCCGGTGAAGACGTGCTACTCGCGCTCGACTGCGCGGCATCCGAGTTCTACCACGACGGCAAGTACCAGCTCGCGGGCGAAGGCCTGCAACTGTCGTCGGCCGAATTCACCGACTACCTCGCGACGCTCGCGGACAAGTTCCCGATCGTGTCGATCGAGGACGGCATGCACGAAAGCGACTGGGAAGGCTGGAAGCTGCTGACCGACCGCCTCGGCAAGAAGGTGCAGCTGGTCGGCGACGACCTGTTCGTCACGAACACGCGCATCCTGAAGGAAGGCATCGAGAAGGGCATCGCGAACTCGATCCTCATCAAGATCAACCAGATCGGTACGCTGACCGAAACGTTCGCGGCAATCGAGATGGCGAAGCGTGCCGGCTACACGGCCGTGATCTCGCACCGCTCGGGCGAAACGGAAGATTCGACGATCGCGGACATCGCGGTCGGCCTGAACGCCGGTCAGATCAAGACGGGTTCGCTGTCGCGCAGCGACCGTATCTCGAAGTACAACCAGCTGCTGCGCATCGAGGAAGATCTCGGCGACATCGCAAGCTACCCGGGTAAATCGGCTTTCTATAACCTGCGCTAACGCGCTACTATCGGGTTCGTCATCTCGACGCCGCTCTGTGCATGTGCGCGGAGCGGCGCTTCTTATATCTGCGGTTCTTACATGCGGCTTGTCACTGTCGTCCTGATTGCCCTGCTGGCGCTCATTCAGTACCCCCTATGGTGGGGACACGGCGGCTGGCTGCGGGTGCATGAATTGCGTCAGCAGCTTGACGACCAGCTCCAGAAGAATGCGGACGAGAAGCTGCGCAACGAGCGCACCGCCGGCGAAGTGCAGGATCTGCAGAGCGGCACGGCGGCCATCGAGGAGCGCGCGCGCTACGAGATGGGCATGGTGAAGGACGGCGAGGTGTTCGTGCAGTTCGTGTCGCCGAATGCGCCGGCCGCGCCGCTGAACAACACGCCGTCGAATACGTCGACGCGCGGTGCCGTATCCGCGGCGCCGGTGCGTGTCGTGCCGAATCCGCAGTCGATCGCGAAGCCGTCGCGGCATCATGGCGGCGACAAGGGCAAGGCCGCTCATCACTGAGCGCAATTGCTCGAATCCATTGAAAAAGCGCGGGAAATGCCGCGCTTTTTTATTTCCTGCCGGTAGTCAATCGGCTGAGCGATGCACGCTCACCACCACCATCCCGGGTAGCCGTAGCTGATACCCGTGCCCCAGCGATTGCCCCATCCGCCGTAATACCCGCCGTAGACGGTGACGGGCGGCGGCGAGTAATAGGCCCACGCGCGCGCCGCGGCCTCGGCTGCGATCGCGCTGTTCTGTTCGCGCAGCACCTGCTGGTCGATCTCGTCGTAGCGCTTGCGTTCGGCGCTCGACAGCGCGCGCGGCTGGCCGCCCGATGCACCGGGTTCGGGCAGGCGGCTCAGGATCGTGGAAGTCGGCGGCGGCATCGCGCAGCCGGCAAGGGCGAGTGTGCCGGCGGCAACGCTCGTCAGGACGATGGTGCGGAATGATCGATGAAACGGTCGATGAAGCGGGCGATTCATGTGTTTCTCCTGCAGCGCGCCGACGACGGGAGGCGGCTTGCGCCGAAGTACGCGACTTCGGCGCCGGAGCCGTGCGTGCGACGCTCGTGCGTCATTATGCGCCCGTGCCCGCATGGCGGGCACCGGGCCGCTGCCCAGCTCAGTGACGCTGGTCGGTGGCGGGCGCGATGCCCGTCTCGACGCCGGGGGCCGCGAACAGCTGCGCGACGTCGACCGGATCGAATTCGTAGCGCTGATTGCAGAACTCGCAATGGATCTCGACGTGGCCGCGCTCGACGATCACGCTGTCGACCTCTTCGCGGCCGAGCATGCGCAGCATCGCGCCGACCTTCTCGCGCGAACACGAGCACTGGAAGCGCGTGCCGGCCGGTTCGAAGTGCTGCACGTTTTCCTGCCAGAACAGCCGGCGGAACACCACTTCCGGTTCGACTTCGAGCAGTTCCTGCGCGGACAGCGTGCCGCCGAGCGTGCAGACGCGCTCCCACGTATCGGTGTCGGTTTCGGCGTTACGCGGCACGATGCCGCCGTCGCCCGGCAGCTTCTGCAGCAGCATGCCGACCGCGCGGTCGCGATCGGCTGCGAGCCACATCCGCGTATCGAGCTGCTCCGAGTGATGCATGTAATGCTCGAGCACCTGCGACACGGATTCGAGCGGGCCGTCGACGCCGTTCAGCGGCACGATGCCCTGGTACGGCTGCTGGCCCGGCAGCTTGTCGGCCGGGTCGAGCGTGATCACGCAACGGCCGTGACCGCTCGCATTGACGAGCGACGGGAAGCTCGTGTCGTCGCCGATCGTCTGAGCAGCGTCGCCGGCGAACTTCGCGGTGGCCCGCATCGACAGATCCGAACCGCACTGGACGACCAGCATCTGGACCGGCCCGTCGCCGAAGATCTGCATGATCAGGGTGCCGTTGAATTTCAGGTTCGCGGACAGCAGCGCGCACGCGGCCATCATCTCGCCGAGCACCGTGCGCACGGGGGCAGGGTAGTCGCGGCGGGAGAGCACTTCCTGCCACGTATTGCGCAGCGAAACGATCTCGCCACGCACGGGCGCCGCATTGAACATGAATTTCTGTAACTGGTCGCTCACTCTTCTTCCTTGAAATCCGTGCGAATCACCCGATCCGCACGAGTTGCTCCTTGAAATGCGCACGCCGCTCGACGTACGTCTTCGCGTTCGTGCGCAGCCGCGCAATGTCTTCCGCCGACAGCTCGCGCACGACTTTCGCCGGTGCGCCGAGAATCAGCGAGTTGTCCGGGAACGTCTTGCCTTCCGTCACGACCGCGCCGGCACCAACCAGACAGTTGCGGCCGATGACCGCTCCATTCAAGACCACCGCCTGGATACCGACCAGCGAACCTTCGCCGATCGTGCAGCCGTGCAGCATGGCCTGATGCCCGATCGTCACGTTTTCGGCAATCGTCAGCGGAAAGCCGGGGTCCGTATGCAGTACCGCGCCTTCCTGGACGTTGCTGCCCACGCCGACGGTAATCGTCTCGTTGTCGCCACGAATCGTCGCGCCGAACCAGACGCTCGCGTTCTCCTCGAGCACGACCTTGCCGATGATGGCCGCCGTATCGGCGACGAATACGCTTTCGTGGATCGTCGGGGCCGTATCGCCCAGCTTGTAGATCGTCACGGTGTCTCCTTGTCTCTTCGATGATGGGCGCCGGTAGAATGGCGCGTCTGGTTTGCCCGGCGCATTCGCATTGCTGCATTGCGCCGCGGAACAATCGCCTATTGTAAACCGTCGCGTGCGTGCGCTCCCGGGCCGCGCACGCGGGGTGTCCCCGTTCATGAGCATGGAGTCTTCTTCTTTCGGCAATGCGCCGGCCTGCGTGCGCTGCGCCGCGCTCGCCGCGCTGCGTGACACCGAACCCGCGGCCAAGGCCGCCCGGGTGCGCGCGCTCCACGAAGCGCTGCTGGCCG
>NZ_JAAGPM010000170.1:0-14444 GCF_017104865.1 Burkholderia sp. Ac-20349 | reverse complement strand
CACGTCGCGGTTGCCGACGACGTCCGTCACCACGGCGGGCAGGCCGGCCACCTGAGCCTCGATCAGTGCCAGCGGCATGCCTTCCCAGCGCGAGGTCTGGACGTAGATGTCCAGTCCGGACGTCAACCTCGTTGCGTCGCTCTATTTGCAGAACGCGCTCGGATTGAGCGCCGCGCATGCCGGCGCGCTGATGCTGCCGTGGGCGATCGCGGCGTGCTTCGCGATCGCGACGACGCGCCGCTGCTTTCCGCGCCACGGCGCGAAGCCGTTGTTCGCGTGCGGCATCGCGATCGACTGTGTCGGCATCGCACTGCTCGCGACGCCGTGGGCCGGCGTCGAAGCCGTGCGCATCGCCGCATTCGCGGCGATGGGGTTCGGCGCGAGCCTGTGCACGAGTACATCGCAAAGCGCGGCGTTCGTCGACGTGCCGGCCGACCGGATGGGCGACGCGAGCGCGCTGTGGAACATCAACCGCCAGTTGAGCTTTTGCATCGGCGTGGCCGTGCTCGGCAGCGCACTCAATGCGTTGCTGGCGTTCGACGCGGGCGGCCCGTCGCTCGAGCCGTACCGCTGGTGCTTCGGGCTGGCGGTCGTGCTGACCTTGCTGCCGCTCGGTTTGATCGCGCGGCTTCCCGCGCATGGTGCGCCGGCCGCGCAACCCGTTTCATCCCACTCCTGAGAACCTGAGAGCCTTATGACTTTGCCGAATCCGTATTTCAAGGAAGTCGTCGATACCGTTGTCGACATCGAGTGCTGGTTGTCCGGCCGTGCTGCACCCGAGCGGCTCGCGGCGCTGATGGCGCGTTTTTCGCCGGGATTTTCGATGATCGCGATGTCGGGTGCGGTGCTCGATTACGCGGGCGTCGATGCGCTGTTTTCAAACGGGTATGGTGCGCGTTCCGGGCTGGCGATCGAGATCGACGAGTTGCGCGGGCTGGCCGTATGGTCCGACGGCGCGACGATCGGCTATCGCGAAACGCAGACCGATGCGGAGGGGCGGCGCACGGTGCGGCGTTCGACGGCCGTATTCCGGCGCGAGGCGGACGGCCTGATCGTGTGGCGCCATCTGCACGAGACGCCGGTCGTCGCGTGAGGAGGGTGCCCGCCGCCGCGCACGAAGCGGCGCGGACGCCGGGCCGGCGTTACTTGTCCAGCTCCGGATAGTGCCGGAAGATGCCCATGTCGTTGAACGGAATACGGCGTTCCGACTCGAGATAGTGCGCGACCGGCGGATGCAGTGCGACGCGGTCGTGCAGTGCGACCAGCGCCGCGATCTTGCGCTCCGCGCGCTTCATCGCTTTCGGAAACGCGTAACGCAGGCCCTCGATCAACTGGAACATCGACAGGTCCGCATAGCTGAGTGCGTTGCCGGCGAGGTAGCCGCTCTGGTGCGGATTCTGGTCGAGTACGCGCTCGAAGTAACCGAGGAATTTCGGCAGCCGGTTTTCCAGGAAATCGGCTGCGCGCTCGGCGGCTTCCGCCTGCTGATCCTCGTAGTAGAGGCCGCTTGCGATCGGGTGATGCGTGTCGTGGATCTCGGCGACGAAATCGGCGACGGTCAACTGAAGCTGGTGCACCCACAGCCGGCCGGCTTCGTCGTCGGGCGCGAGCCCGAGCCGCGCGCCGAGAAACAGCAGGATGTTCGCGGTCTGCCCGATGACAACGTCGCCAGCTTTCAGGAACGGCGGCGCGAACGGCACGCATTCCGCCTTCGTGCTGTCCATCATGCGCATCATCGCCGGCACGCCCATGCCGCGCCCCGATTCGCGCGCGACGTCGACATAGTCGGCTTCGGCCGCTTCGAGCGCGAGCCGCACATATTCGCCTCGGCCCTGGATCTCGGGCCAGTAATACAGTTCGTATCGCATGCTGTTTTCCCGTTCGTTGAGCCGGCTTCCGCAGGCATCGTGACGACCGGGCGGCCGCGTGTCGCGCGCCGCCCGCTGCGAATAGACAGTCTAGGCGATCGCCGGAAAAGTGCCGCGCGCATCGCGCGCTACGCATCGCGCGCTACGCGTCGCGCTCGCCGCCCTCGGGGCCGTAGAAGAACACCCAGGTCGAGAAGTCGTCGGAGAAGCCGACGAAACGGTGCTCGGCGTGTGCGGGGACGAACAGCACGTCACCGGCCGCGACCTCGCATGTGCGATCGTCGATGACGAAGCGGGACGTGCCGGTGGCGATCGCGTAAACCTCGTCGCGCGTATGCGGCTTCTGCTTGTCCTCGATGCGCGGCCGGTACAGCTCGACGTCGAGCGTGCCGTGGTGGAACAGTGTCGTGAACAGCGTGCCTGCTTCGTCGAGGCGGGCGAGCGATTCGTTCAGGCCGAGCTTCATTCTGGTGTGCTCCGGGTCTGGATCGTGGGGATCGGGCCATCTGCGTCGTGCCATCGTAGCGCGAAATGCCGGGGGCGTCGTACGGCGCGCACGGGACGCAGGATCGCCACCGGTGGAACGAATCAAGCGTGAGCTCGCCATCCGTGAAACGCGGGCGTCCATCCGCGAAACGACGACGCGATTGTGCGGATTCGATCGTGAACTTCACCGCAATTTAATAAACGCCGACTACGATCCGGCCTCGTCAATCTACAAAAGCGCAGCGAATCGATTCGCGCTGCAGCACTGCCGTCCGTCGCTCACCTGCGCGACACGCCCGATTGCCATTTCCCGTGACCGTGAATGCGACGCCGAGGAAGCTCGTCGACGTCATTCTCATCATTTCGTATTTCTTATGAAACTGAATCCGCTGGCTTCTTCACGCAGAAAATTCCTGGCCGCCGCGCCGGCCGTCGCGGCGGTGCCGCTGCTGAGCGCGTGCGGCGGCGACGACGTCACGTCGGCGCCCGTTACCGACGCGGCGCTGGCCGCGCAGATGTCCGCGAAGCTGAATACGCAGCTCGGCGACGCGGCGACGGTCAACGCGATCGTGCCGGCACTGACCGACGTCGGATTTACTTGGGACTTGCCGACGTTCCCGGCCGCGCAGATCGGCGCGATCGTCGCGTACAGCTTCGGCAATCGCCCGAACGCGGCGAGCGGCAATACGTCGAGCACCGGCGGCAACCAGTCCGCGTTGCCCGACCCGGGGCCCGTCAACGAAGCGCTCGCGGATGCCGTGTATCGCATCCGCCAGCTGAAACCGGTGAAGGTGTACGCGCAGTGGGAGATCGCGCGCTTTCTCGTATCGAAGTACGGGATGGGCGCCGACGTGCTGTCGTCGATCGAGCCGGTGATCGCGAGCGACGGCTCGATCGTGTACCTCAGCACGGCCGGCGTGGCCGCCGAGGCCGTGTCGCGTGCAGGCGGCGCAGCCGCGATGGGCAGCGTCGCGGTGGTCGGTCATCGGGATCACGCGAAGCGCTGCATCCAGACGTCGCAGCAGGCGGGCATGAAGGCGGCCGCGGTTGCGGAGGTGTCGTTGCCGACGCTTTACGACCCGCAGTCGGGCCAGCCGTGGACGCGCAACCGCAGCCTGTACCTCGTACACGACATGTATGCGCAGATGCTCGGCCGCGCGATCGGCGCGACGATGCAGGCGTACCCGAAGGGCTGACGCACTTTCTTTCTCCCGATTCCAATGACCATGCAGACCCGCCGCCATTTCCTCGCCTCCGCCTCCGCACTCGCCGCGGCCGGCGCCGCCAGCACGCCCGCCTTCGCGAGCGACGCGCCTGTTTCAGACGCCGAACTGCAACGCCAGATGCTCGGCAAGCTGACGAACGAGCTGAACGACCGCGCAGCCGCCACCGACGAGACCGGCTACCTGTTCAATACGTTTTTCTCGTGGACGCCGCCGACCGTCCAGAACACGGCCATCAACACGATTGCCGCATTCAGCTTCGGCGGTCGCGCCGCGGCATCGTCCGGTGCCGCGCCGGTGCCGGGCCCCGTGAACGAGGCGATTGCCGACGCCGTGTTCCTGCTGCACCAGAAGGTTGCCGTGCGGATCTTCGCGCAGCAGGAGGTCGCGAGCGTGCTCGCGTCGAAATACGGGCTGACGGCCGGCGTGACGTCGATCGCGACCCCGGCCCTGGCCGCCGGCAGCCCGATACCGACGCCCGATGGCGTGGCCGCCGCGATCGTCAAGCAGGCTGGCTCGGCCTCGGCACTCGGCAACGTCGGTGTCGTCACCCATTCGGATCAGGCGTCGATTGCCGTGCGCGTGTCGAATGCCGTGGGGATGCAGGCCGCGGTGCCGGCAGGGCTGACGCTGCCGTCGCTCTACGATGCGTCCGCGCAGATGCCGGCATTGCGACGCCGTGATCTGTACCTGCTGAGCAACGTCGGCGTGCAGCTCGGCATGCTGCGGCTCGACCTGATCAACCGCGAATACCCGAACGGCTGAAGCCGCCGGACGTTCGCTGAACCTTTCCCGTTCATCAACTTCTTCCATTCCGGAATCGTCATGTCCTTTCGTTTTTGGATGCGTGCCATGCTGGTGGCCGCGCTCGGGTCGCTCGTCGCGCTGATCGTCACCGCGTGCGGCTCATCGTCGTCGATGCAGGCGAGCGGCCAGCAGCAGATTCGCCACGTGTTCGTGATCACGCTCGAAAACGAGAACTACGCGACCACGTTCGGCGCGAACACGAAGGCGCCGTACCTCGCGACGACGCTGGCCGCGCAGGGTGCGCTGGTGCAGCAGTACTACGGCACCGGGCACGTGAGCCTCGACAACTACATCGCGATGCTCAGCGGCCAGTCGCCGACCAATGAAACCGACAACGACTGCCCGGTGTTCCAGGACTACAAGCTGACCGGGATGACGCCGGATGGGCAGGCGATCGGCTCGGGCTGCGTGTATCCGGCCACCGTGAAGACGCTGCCCGACCAGCTGAAGGCGGCCGGCTATACGTGGAAGGGCTACGAAGAGGACATGGGCAACGACCCGTCGCGCGAGGCGGCGACCTGCGGCCATCCGACGCTGAACACGACCGACCTGACGCAAGTCGCGCAGGCGCCGAGTGCAGCCGTGCCGGCCGGCGACCAGTACGCGACGCGCCACAATCCGTTCGTGTACTTCCATTCGATCATCGACTCGCCGGATTGCGCGAAGAACGTCGTGAATCTCGCGAACCTCGAGAACGACCTGAAGTCGGCCGACACCACGGCGAACTTCAACCTGATCACGCCGAACCTGTGTCACGACGGCCATGACGCGCCGTGTGCGAACGGCGAAGCGGGCGGCCTGACGAGCGCCGACGCGTTCCTGAAGAAGTGGGTGCCGCTGATCACCGCGTCGCCGGCGTTCCAGAAGGACGGGCTGCTGATCGTCAATTTCGACGAGAGCAGCTATGCGAGCGTGTCGCAGCCGTCGCCGGGCGTGACCAACCTCACGTTCGCGGGCACCACCTGCTGCAGCCAGCAGCCGGGGCCGAACCTGCCGGTCTTCCCGCAGACGTCGTCGCTCGCCTACAAGGGCGCGACGATCAACCTCACGAAGCAGAGCTTCGGCGGCGACCAGACGGGCGCGGTGATGATCTCGAAGTTCATCAAGCCGGGCACCGTGTCGACGGTCGCGTACAACCACTATTCGATGCTGAAGAGCGTCGAGGACATCTTCGGGCTCGACCATCTCGGCTATGCAGGGCAGGCCGGCCTGGAGGGCTTCGGCGGCGACGTGTTCACGAACCTGTGAGGCCGGCACGCGGGGGCTGGCGCGCGCTGGGCGCGGCGCTGGCGATCGGGTGGTGCGTAACGGCGGCCGGCGCTGCGCCGGGCAGTGCGGCAGCGCCGGCGATATCGCCCGAAGCCACTGCCGGCGACATGGCCGCGCTCGGCAAGCTGATGTTCTTCGATCCGGCGCTGTCGGCGTCGGGCCGGATGTCGTGCGCGACGTGCCATAGCCCCGATCACGCGTACGGGCCGCCGAACGGTCTCGCCGCGCAACTCGGCGGCGCGGATCTGAAGCGGCAGGGCACGCGCGCGGTGCCGAGCCTGCGCTACGTGCTGAACCGCACGCCGGTCTGGTCGCACCCGCAGGCCGCCAGCGTGGCCGAGCGGCTGACCGAAACCGACAACGCGCCGATCGGCGGTTTCGGCTGGGACGGCCGCTTCGACCGGCCGCGCGACCAGGCGAGCTTTCCGCTGCTGAATCCGGACGAAATGGCGAACCCGAGCGCGGAGGCCGTGGTCGGAAAGCTGCGGCGTGCACCGTACGCGGACCGCTTTCGCCGCGTGTTCGGCGCGCATGCGCTCGACGACCCGCAGCAGGCGTTCGCGAACGCGATGCGCGCGATCGAGCGTTTCGAGCTCGACGATGCGAGCTTTCATCCGTACACGAGCAAGTTCGACTACTACCTCGACGGCAAGGTCGAACTGAGTGCGCGGGAACTGCGCGGCAAGCGGTTGTTCGACGATCCCGCGCGCGGCAACTGCGCGTCGTGTCACATCGACCAGCCGGGTGTGAACGGCGCGCATCCGCTGCTGACCGACTTCACGTTCGAAGCGCTCGGCGTGCCGCGCAACCGCGAATTGCGCGCGAACGCGAATCCCGACTACTACGACCTCGGGCTGTGCGGCCCCGTGCGGAAGGACCAGGCGGCGGACCGCGCGAACTGCGGGTTGTTCAAGACGCCGTCGCTGCGCAACACGTCGCTACGCCGGGTGTTCTTCCACAACGGCCGCTTCCACACGCTGAAGGACGCGCTGCGTTTCTACGTGCAGCGCGATACCGACCCGGCGAAGTGGTATCCGGCCGACCGGCACGGCCGCGTCGTGCCGTACGACGACCTGCCTGCGCATCTGCGCGTGAACGTCGACACGACGGACGAGCCGCTCACACGCAAGCGCGGCGAGAAACCGGTGTGGAGCGAGCGCGATATCGACGACGTCGCGGCGTTCCTCGCGACGCTCGACGACGGGTATGTGCTGCCGGCGAAAGCGGCCGGCCGGCGCGGGTCGCGCTGACACGCGCCACGCGCGGCGGCGGCAATCGCCGCCGCGTCGTGGCGTTCGTGTTGCCGGGTAATGCTTATCCGGGTATCGCGTGTACTACCCAACCTACTGTTTTTATTCACTTTTTTCGTTATCGTGGTACTCCATGGGCCGATTTTGCGTGGCATAATCGATCACATCCGTAAGGCTTGTAGTCACAACGACCCCGCATACCCATGGCACAGACTCTCTACGACAAACTGTGGAACACCCACGTGGTCCACACCGAGGAAGACGGCACGACGCTGCTCTATATCGACCGTCAGCTGCTGCATGAAGTCACGAGCCCGCAGGCGTTCGAAGGGCTGAAGATGGCGCAGCGTCCGGTGTGGCGCATCAGCGCGAACCTGGCCGTGTCGGACCACAACGTGCCGACCACCGATCGCAGCCACGGCATCGCCGATCCCGTCTCGAAGCTGCAGGTCGACACGCTCGACGCGAACTGCGATGCGTTCGGCATCACGCAGTTCAAGATGAACGACGTGCGCCAGGGCATCGTCCACATCATCGGACCGGAGCAGGGCGCGACGCTGCCGGGCATGACGATCGTGTGCGGCGATTCGCATACGTCGACGCACGGCGCGTTCGGCGCACTCGCGCACGGCATCGGCACGTCGGAAGTCGAGCACGTGCTCGCCACGCAAACGCTGCTGCAGAAGAAGAGCAAGAACATGCTCGTGAAGGTCGAGGGCACGCTGCCGCGCGGTTGTACCGCGAAGGACATCGTGCTTGCGATCATCGGCAAGATCGGTACGGCCGGCGGCACGGGCTACGCGATCGAATTCGGCGGCTCGACGATCCGCGCGCTGACGATGGAAGGCCGCATGACCGTCTGCAACATGGCGATCGAAGCCGGCGCGCGCGCGGGCATGGTCGCGGTGGACGACACGACGATCGATTACCTGAAGGGCCGTCCGTTCGTGCCGACCGGCGCGGAATGGAACCAGGCCGTCGAATACTGGCGCCAGTTCAAGTCGGACGAAGGCGCGCAGTTCGATCGCGTGGTCGAGCTGAACGCAGCCGAGATCGTCCCGCAGGTCACATGGGGCACGTCGCCGGAAATGGTCACGTCGATCGACGGTCGCGTGCCCGATCCCGAGCGCGAGAAGGATCCGGTCAAGCGCGACGCGATGGAGCGTGCGCTGGCCTATATGGCGCTCGAGCCGAACACGCCGATCGAGTCGATCAAGGTCGACAAGATCTTCATCGGTTCGTGCACGAACGCGCGCATCGAGGACATCCGCGCAGCCGCGTACGTCGTGAAGAAGCTGAACCGTCGCATCGCGTCGAACGTGCGGCTCGCGATGGTCGTGCCGGGCTCGGGTCTCGTGAAGGCGCAGGCCGAACGTGAAGGGCTCGACAAGGTGTTCACGGATGCCGGCTTCGAATGGCGCGAGCCGGGCTGCTCGATGTGCCTCGCGATGAACGCCGATCGTCTGGATCCGGGCGAGCGCTGCGCATCGACGTCGAACCGCAACTTCGAAGGCCGGCAGGGCGCGGGCGGTCGTACGCACCTCGTCAGCCCCGCGATGGCGGCAGCCGCGGCGATCGAAGGCCATTTCGTCGACATTCGCCAGCTGGGGTAACGCGTGACGGCATCGAAACTCGTGGCGCGGCTGGTTGCCGCGCTGGCGCTCGCAGGGCTGGGCTTCGGCCTCGCGGGCTGCAATACCGTCCAGGGCTTCGGGCAGGACGTCAACGCCGCCGGCAGCGCGCTGAAGCGCGCCGCGGAGTAACGTCCCCCACCGAGAATTTGTCGATGTGCGCCGGCTGAATGCCGGCCCTTCAACCGGATAGACGGATCATGGAAAAATTCACAGTGCATACCGGCGTCGTGGCGCCGCTCGATCGCGAAAACGTCGACACCGACGCGATCATTCCGAAGCAGTTCCTGAAGTCGATCAAGCGCACGGGTTTCGGCCCGAACGCGTTCGACGAGTGGCGTTATCTCGACCACGGCGAACCGGGGCAGGACAACTCGACGCGTCCGCTGAATCCCGACTTCGTGCTGAACCAGCCGCGCTACCAGGGCGCATCGGTGCTGCTCGCGCGCAAGAACTTCGGCTGCGGCAGCTCGCGCGAGCACGCGCCGTGGGCGCTGCAGCAGTACGGCTTCCGCGCGATCATCGCGCCGAGCTTCGCGGACATCTTCTTCAACAACTGCTACAAGAACGGGCTGCTGCCGATCGTGCTGACCGAGCAGCAGGTCGATCACCTGTTCAACGAGACGGTCGCGTTCAACGGCTTCGAAGTGACGGTCGACCTCGACGCGCAGGTCGTGCGCACGGGCGACGGCCGTGCGTATCCGTTCGAGATCACCGCGTTCCGCAAGTACTGCCTGCTGAACGGCTTCGACGACATCGGCCTCACGCTGCGCCACGCGGACAAGATCCGCCAGTTCGAGGCCGAGCGCCTCGTGAAGCAGCCGTGGCTCAACACCAAGCTGGTCGGCTGACAGCGCCTTTCGGGCGGGCGCGCCGGCGGCGCGTTCGCCGGCCTGCCTCCATCACACTCTACCCAGTCAGGAATTTCGCATGAAGATTGCAGTGTTGCCCGGCGACGGCATCGGTCCGGAAATCGTCAATGAAGCCGTGAAGGTGCTGAACGCACTCGACGAGAAGTTCGAACTCGAACAGGCGCCGGTCGGCGGCGCGGGCTACGAGGCGAGCGGCCATCCGCTGCCCGACGCGACGCTGAAGCTCGCGAAGGACGCCGACGCGATCCTGTTCGGCGCCGTGGGCGACTGGAAGTACGACTCGCTCGAGCGCGCGCTGCGCCCCGAGCAGGCGATCCTCGGGCTGCGCAAGCATCTCGAGCTGTTCGCGAACTTCCGCCCGGCAATCTGCTATCCGCAGCTCGTCGATGCATCGCCGCTGAAGCCCGAGCTGGTCGCGGGCCTCGACATCCTGATCGTGCGCGAACTGAACGGCGACATCTACTTCGGTCAGCCGCGCGGCGTGCGCGCTGCACCGGACGGCCTGTTCGCCGGCGAGCGCGAAGGTTTCGACACGATGCGCTATTCGGAACCGGAAGTGCGCCGCATCGCACACGTCGCGTTCCAGGCGGCCCGCAAGCGCGCGAAGAAGCTGCTGTCGGTCGACAAGGCGAACGTGCTCGAAACGTCGCAGTTCTGGCGCGACATCATGATCGACGTGTCGAAGGAATACGCGGACGTCGAGCTGTCGCACATGTACGTCGACAACGCGGCGATGCAGCTTGCGAAGGCGCCGAAGCAGTTCGACGTGATCGTCACCGGCAACATGTTCGGCGACATCCTGTCGGATGAAGCGTCGATGCTGACGGGCTCGATCGGCATGCTGCCGTCGGCGTCGCTCGACAAGAACAACAAGGGCCTGTACGAACCGTCGCACGGTTCGGCACCGGACATCGCGGGCAAGGGCATTGCAAACCCGCTCGCGACGATCCTGTCGGCCGCGATGATGCTGCGCTACTCGCTGAATCGTGCAGAGCAGGCCGATCGCATCGAGCGCGCGGTGAAAGCGGTGCTCGAACAGGGCTACCGCACGGGCGACATCGCGACGCCGGGCTGCCAGCAAGTGGGCACGGCGGCGATGGGCGACGCGGTGGTCGCGGCGCTGTAACGCAAACAGGTAGAAAGGGCGCGAACGGGCCGCGAAATCGGCCGGTTCGCGTGCGGTTGGCCGTTGTGCGGGCCACCGGCTTTGTGTAGACTCGAACGATGGCGCATTTTTCCCTGATCTCCCCGGTCTTGAAACTCCACGGCAACATTGCCCGTGCGGGTGCGCGCGCCATCGTCATCACGAAAACCATTACCACGAAAACGATCATTAAACGCTGATCGTCCGTCGTGCCCGCCTATTTCCCCGCGCGGTCACACCGGGGACGGAAATGGCGGGGAAGCTCCATCAAAGGGTTAGTCATGAACGTAGGTCTCGTAGGTTGGCGCGGCATGGTCGGCAGCGTCCTGATGCAGCGCATGCAGGAAGAGGGCGATTTCGACCTGATCGAACCGGTGTTTTTCAGCACCAGCAACACGGGCGGCAAAGCGCCGTCGTTCGCGAAAAACGAGACTACGCTCAAGGACGCGACCAACGTCGACGAGCTGAAGAAGTGCGACGTGATCATCACGTGCCAGGGCGGCGACTACACGAACGACGTGTTCCCGAAGCTGCGCGCAGCCGGCTGGAACGGCTACTGGATCGATGCGGCATCGTCGCTGCGGATGCAGGACGACGCGGTCATCATCCTCGATCCGGTCAACCTCGACGTGATCAAGGATGCGCTCGTCAAGGGCACGAAGAACTTCGTCGGCGGCAACTGCACGGTCAGCCTGATGCTGATGGCGCTCGGCGGCCTGTTCCGCGAGAACCTCGTCGACTGGATGACGGCGATGACCTACCAGGCCGCATCGGGCGCGGGCGCGCAGAACATGCGTGAACTGCTGTCGCAGATGGGCACGCTGAACGGCGCCGTGAAGGAGCAACTCGCCGATCCGGCGTCCGCGATCCTCGACATCGACCGCCGCGTGCTGGCCGCGATGAACAGCGATGCGATGCCGACGAGCCACTTCGGCGTGCCGCTCGCCGGTTCGCTGATCCCGTGGATCGACAAGGATCTCGGCAACGGGATGTCGAAGGAAGAATGGAAGGGCGGCGCGGAAACCAACAAGATCCTCGGCAAGCCGGCCATGGGCCAGCCGGGTTCGATCCCGGTCGACGGCCTGTGCGTGCGGATCGGCGCAATGCGCTGCCACTCGCAGGCGCTGACGATCAAGCTGAACAAGGACGTGCCGCTCGACGAAATCAACGACATCCTCGCATCGGCGAACGACTGGGTGAAGGTCGTGCCGAACGAGCGTGAAGCGTCGATGCGCGACCTGTCGCCGGCGAACGTCACGGGCACGCTGACGGTGCCGGTCGGCCGCCTGCGCAAGCTCGCGATGGGCGGCGAATACCTGTCGGCGTTCACGGTCGGCGACCAGCTGCTGTGGGGCGCGGCCGAGCCGCTGCGCCGCATGCTGCGTATCCTGCTCGACAAGTAAGCCTGCATGTCCGGCCCGCGAGATGCGGGCCGCATTGCACGAGATTGCGCGCCGCGTCGGCCTTGAACCTGTCAAGGCTGGCGCGGCGCGTTTTTCATGCGCGGGTCAGCGCATGTTCAGGAGCGTCTGGTCGACGGTCTGCTGGGTCTTGATCGTCTGCGCGTTGGCCTGGTAGTCACGCTGCGCCTTGATCAGGTTCACGAGCTCGGTCGTCAGGTCGACGTTCGAGTTTTCCAGCGCGCTCCCCTGCAGCGTGCCGTGGTTCGTGCTGCCGGGCGCGGAGATCTGCGGCACGCCCGACGCGGCGGTTTCCACATACTGATTGCCGCCGATGTTCTCGAGCCCGTTCGGGTTGTTGAAGTTCGCGAGCGCGATCAGGCCGAGCACCGCGCTCTGGCCGTTCGAGTAATTGCCGGTGAGCTTGCCGTCGGCGCCGATCGAGAACGTCGTCAGCGTGCCGCTCGCGAAGCCGTCCTGGGCGAGATTGTTCACGCCGCTTTTCCCGCCGAACTGCGTCGTGCCGCCCAGGTCGAGCGTCAGGTTCTGCGGATTGGCGCCGCCCGACGCGTTGGGGATCGAGAACGCGAACTGGCCGAGGCTCGCCGTCGGCTGGCCGGTTGCGGCCGACGTCGTCGAGCTGATCCGGCCCGATGCGTCGAACGTGACGGTACCGAGATTCGTCGGTTTTTGACCCTGCACGCCGGCGTAGACCTGCCAGGTGCCGGCCGTGTTCTTCGTGAAATACATCGACACCTGTTGCGCGCCGCCGAGCGTGTCGTACACCTGGATCGACGAATTGTAGTTGTACGTGGCGTTGTCGCCAGCGTCGAACGGCGTCTTGGCCGGCACCTTGTCCTGCGAGTTCAGGTTGAACTGGCCGGCGATCTTCGTCGACGCCTGCGGTGCGATGTTGGTGGTCGGCGCCTGCAGCGGCACGGTCGCCGCGGTGTTGATGGCGCCGCCCGGGCCCGCTGCATAGCCCATCAGGTTGCGGTTTTGCGCGTCGACGATGGCGCCGCTCTTGTCGCGGTGGAATACGCCGTCACGCGAGTACGTCGTCACGCCGTTGTTCGACATCTGGAAGAAGCCGTTGCCGTTGATCGCGATGTCGAGCGACGACTTCGTCGTGTTGATCGTCCCCTGGCCGAATTGTTGCTGCACCGACGTGAGCCGCGTGCCGATGCCGATCTGCGTGTTGGTCGACGTCGCGACCGAATTCGCGTACATGTCGGCGAAGTTCGCGCGACCCTGCTTGAAGCCAACCGTGTTTGCGTTCGCGATGTTGTTGCCGATCACGTCGAGATGGTTCGCCGCGCCGGCCAACCCGCTCAAGCCCTGTTGATAGCCCATGTTCGATCCCCGTAACGAGCTGGTGAGTAAATGCAGTCGTGCGACTGCGCGATGCCTCCCTGGCACCTCACGGCGTCAGCCCGGCCGACCGCGTGCCCGCCGTTTCGGCAGAGGCGGGCGCGAGGGTCGAATTGCGCCGATTCTTGTTTGAAGACGATCGTAGCGACGGCAATTATTCGATCTGTGTAATTTTGTGTAATGTAATTGAATTGCTGCTGAAATGATCGATTTCGTATGAGCAATGGGATGGGGGTGAGACCTGGAAGCCTTGATGGGCGGGGGATTGGCGGCGGAAATTCCCAATTCGACGATAAGAGAGGGGAATTGGCCTCTTATCGATCAAATGAAATTGATTGGAATGGATTTGATGGCTGGCGGGATTTATTTTTATTGTCTGCTGTTAATCCATTAACGGCAGGCCGTGCGAATTATTGAGCAAACGTGCCCGATTTCCCGGTCGTGGCGCGGCATCGAGCCTAGGGTATGTCAGCCGCCCGGTGCGCGAGCAAAGGCGGCGACGTTGGTTCGGGACGCGATGCGGTCGGACGGTTTTTCAGCTGCGAGCGGCATGCTTTCGATCGATCGTGGGCGCAGGCATGCGGCATGTACCCCCGGCATCGGTGTGACCCGGTCGCCGGGTGCGCCGGCGTGCGAAGGCGACCGGTTGCACCTGCCGGCGACGAATTCGGCCCGAACCCGATCGCGTGAAGTAAACTACGCGGTTACGACGCACAGACCCGCCGAAAGCGTCGCGTTCCACGCGACGCTTTTGCATTTCTGCGGCAACTTTATTGACGCTTTCAACCGCGAATCCGAGCCGCGCCCGCGCGCGGCGATAGAGCCAACGATGTCCCGAATTTCCTTGTTTCCGCGCCTGTCCCGTCTGTCGCGCGCCGTGCGTGGCGCGCTGGCGATCCTGGCGCTCGGCGCAACCGCATCGGCCTGGGCGGCCGGCACCGGCGAACTGCCGGCGTCTGCTGCCGGCGGCGCAGTGCCGCTTACCGTGACGGTCCAGCCCGGCCAGTCGCTGAACGACATCGCGAAAGCGGCCACGCAGTCGCGCGATCCCGTCGTGCTCGCGCGCGCCGGCCGCGCGCTGTTCGACGCCAATCCGCAGGCGTTCATGAAGCATGACGCGAGA
>NZ_JAAGPM010000169.1:0-14637 GCF_017104865.1 Burkholderia sp. Ac-20349 | reverse complement strand
CGGCGCCGCACGCAGGAAGTTGCCGGCGGTCGCCGCGACCGGATCGACGGGCCGACGGCCCCGTATCGAATAGATGCCCCACGCAATGCCGGCGGCCGTCATCAGCGCGGCACCTTGCGGCGTCGGCTATGTCGCGTCGAACCCGCTGGCGTCGGCCGTCACGCTGCTGATCGCCGCGTGCTATGTCGCCGGCGCATGGGAGCTGCTGCGCTACCGGCAGGCCACCGCGACGCTGTCGCGCGCGGTCGCAGGCCTCACCGAGCCGCCCGCGAAGCTCGACACGTGGCTCGACACGCTGCACCCGGGCCTGCGCAGCGCGGTGCGTGCGCGGGTCGAAGGCGCGCGCGTCGCGCTGCCGGGCCCGTCGCTCACGCCTTACCTCGTCGGCCTGCTCGTGCTGCTCGGCATGCTCGGCACGCTGCTCGGGATGGTCGTCACGCTGAAGGGCACGGGCGCCGCGCTCGAAAGCGCGACCGATCTCGACGCGATCCGCGCGTCGCTGATCGCGCCGGTGAAGGGCCTCGGGTTCGCGTTCGGCACGTCGATCGCCGGCGTCGCGACGTCCGCGATGCTCGGGCTGCTGTCCGCGCTCGTGCGCCGCGAACGGATCGACGCGGCCCAGCAGCTCGACGCGAAGATCGCGACGACGTTGCGCGTGCATTCGTCCGCGCACCAGCGCGACGAATCGTTCCGGCTGCTGCAGCGCCAGGCTGACGTGATGCCGGCGCTGGTCGACCGGCTGCAGACGATGATGACGACGCTCGAGGCGCGCAGCGTCGCGCTGCACGACCGCCAGATCGAAAGCCAGCAGGCGTTTTTCGAGCGGACCGAGCGCGCGTATGCGGGCCTCGCGTCGAATGTCGGCGACGCGCTGAAGGAAAGCGCCGTCGAAAGCGCGCGCGTGGCGGGTGCCGCGCTGCAGCCGGTCGTCGCCGCGACGATGACGGGGCTCGCGCAGGAGATGGCCGCGTTGCGCGACACCGTGACGGGCGCCGTGCAGCGTCAGCTCGACGGGCTGACGAACGGCTTCGAGAAGACCACCGGCAACGTGACGGCCGTCTGGAACCGCGCGCTCGACGAACAGCGCCGCGCGGGCGAGGCCGTCGCGCAGCAGCTACAGACGACGCTCGGCCAGTTCACCGACACCTTCACGCAGCGTTCGACGGATCTGCTCGACGGCGTGGCGACGCGCCTCGAATCGACTGAAAGCCGCCTGTCGGACGCATGGCGCGATGCGCTGGCGCGCCAGGAGCAGGTCGGCGAGACGCTGGCCGGCCAGCATGTGCGCGCGCTGGGCGAGGCCGCCGCGACGTTCGAACGCCATTCGGGCGCGACGCTTGCCGCGATGCGCGAGTCGCACGCGGGGCTGCAGACCGACCTTGCGGCGCGCGACGAACAGCGCCTCACCGCATGGCACGACTCGCTCGCGGCGATGGCGGCGAAGCTCGGCGACGAATGGCAACGCGCAGGCGTGCACAGCGCGGGCCGTCAGCAGGACATCTGCGACGCACTCGCACATACGACGCGCGATCTCACGGCACAGGCGTCGACCTTCGAGCAGCGCTCGAACGATCTGCTGTCGACGATCCGCGATTCGCACACGGGCCTGCAGACGCAACTGGCCGCGCGCGACGAAGCACGCCTGTCGGCATGGAACGACTCGCTGGCCGCGATGGCCACGAAGCTCGGTGACGAATGGCAGCGCGCGGGCGTGCATAGCGCGGGCCGTCAGCAGGAAATCTGCGACGCCCTCGCACACACGACGCGCGACCTCACGGCACAGGCGTCGACCTTCGAGCAACGCTCGAACGATCTGCTGTCGACGATTCGCGATTCGCACACGGGCTTGCAGACGCAACTGGCTGCGCGCGACGAAGAACGCTTGTCGGCATGGAACGATTCGCTGGCCGCGATGGCCACGAAGCTCGGCGACGAATGGCAGCGCGCAGGCGTGCACAGCGCGGGCCGTCAGCAGGAAATCTGCGACGCACTCGCACACACGACGCGCGACCTCACGGCACAGGCGTCGACCTTCGAGCAGCGCTCGAACGATCTGCTGTCGACGATCCGCGATTCGCACACGGGCCTGCAGACGCAACTGGCTGCGCGCGACGAAGAACGTCTGTCCGCATGGAACGATTCGCTGGCCGCAATGGCCACGAAGCTCGGCGACGAATGGCAACGCGCGGGCGTGCACAGCGCGGGCCGTCAGCAGGAAATCTGCGACGCACTCGCACAGACGACGCGCGACCTGACCACGCAGGCATCGACCTTCGAACAGCGCTCGAATGACCTGCTGTCGACGATCCGCGATTCGCACACGGGCTTGCAGACGCAACTGGCCGCGCGCGACGAACAGCGCCTGTCCGCGTGGAACGACTCGCTCGCCGCGATGGCCGCCGCGCTGCGCGACGAATGGGCGAACACGAGCGCGCAGGCCGCGACGCGCCAGCAGGACATCTGCGACACGCTGGCCCGCACCGCGAACGACATCACCGCGCAGGCGCAGGTGCATGCGAGCGACACGATCAACGAGATCGCGCGCCTCGTGCAGGCTGCGTCGGAGGCGCCGAAGGCCGCGGCCGACGTCGTCGCCGAGTTGCGCCAGCGCCTGTCCGACAGCCTCACGCACGACACCGCGATGCTCGAGGAACGCAGCCGCCTGCTCGCGACGCTCGAAACGCTGCTCGGCGCGGTCAACCACGCGTCGACCGAACAGCGCACCGCGATCGATGCGCTCGTCAGCACGTCGGCCGACCTGCTCGACCGCGTCGGTGCGCGCTTCAACGACACCGTCGATGCCGAAACGCGCAAGCTCGACTCGGTCGCCGCGCAAGTCACGGCGGGCGCCGTCGAGGTCGCGAGCCTCGGCGACGCGTTCGGGATGGCCGTACAGGTATTCGGCGAGTCGAACGACAAGCTGCTGACCCATCTGCAACGCATCGAGGCCGCGCTCGAGAAATCGCTCGCGCGCAGCGACGAGCAGCTCGAGTACTACGTCGCGCAGGCGCGCGAGGTGATCGACCTGAGCATGATGTCGCAGAAGCAGATCGTCGAAGACCTGCAGCAGCTCGCCGGCCGGCGGGCGAGCGTCGGAGCGTAACGCATGCACGACGAAATCGACGACGGCGCGCCCGCCGCGCCGGTGTGGCCCGCGTTTGCCGACCTGATGTCGGTGCTGCTCGGCGCGTTCGTGCTGATCCTCGTCGGCGTGATCGGCATGCAGCTGCAGCTCACGTCGAAGCTCGAGGAAGCCGTACGCGCGCGCCAGCAGGAAGCGCAGCAGCGCAAGTCGCTCGAGCAGGCGCTCGCCGGGCCGCTCGCGGCCGGCCGCGTGACGCTCGTCAACGGTCGCATCGGCATCAGCGGCAACGTGCTGTTCGCATTGAACTCCGACCAGTTGCAGCCCGCGGGCCGTGACCTGCTGACGACGCTGGCCGCACCGCTGGGCGCGTACCTGAAGACGCGCGACGAGATCCTGATGATCAGCGGCTTCGCCGACGACCAGCAGGTGCACGCCGGCAACCGCCAGTTCGCGGACAACTGGGAGCTGTCGGCCAAGCGTGCGTTGACGGTCACGCGTGCGCTGATCGACGCTGGCGTGCCGGCGTCGTCGGTGTTCGCGGCCGCGTTCGGCTCCGAACAGCCGGTCAGCTCGAATGCGGACGATGAAGGGCGCGCGAAGAACCGTCGCGTGGAGATTGCGCCGGTGCCGCGCAAGTCGGCTTCGAACGGAGGGAAGGCGCAGTGACCGGCGACGCGACGCACGCCCGCGCGACGCTCGACGCATGGCGCGAGCAGGGCGCCGACCGGCTCGATCCGGTGCGCTTTCACCGGATCGACGCGCTCGAACGGCGCGCGGCCGCGCTCGACGGCGACGCGCGTGCGTTGCTCGACGCACGGCTGGCGACGCTGCTCGACGCTTTCGCGGAGGTTGTAGCGCACGCGGGTGAAGCGGCAGCCGTGAGCGACGCAACAGGTGCGCCCGTGCGCGGCGCGCTGGCGGAACTCGTTGAGCGGCTTGCGCGCGATGCGCAGGCCGACCGGCGCGGGCTCGATCCCGAGCTGGTCGACTACTTCCGCACGATGTGGTCGAAGGTCCGCACGGAACAGCAGTATCGCCAGTCGCTCGACCAGGTGCCGCGCAACGCGGGGCCGCTCAATTCGAACAGCCTCGTGCACCGGTCGCTCGCGACGATGCGCGAGTTGTCGCCGGCCTATCTGCAGCAGTTCCTGTCGTATGTCGATGCGCTCGCATGGCTCGAGGATCTCGCCGGCGGCGGCGCGCAGCCCGAGAAGGAAGCGCCGCGCGCGAAGGCGGCCAAACCGGCGAAGAAGGTGACGCGCGCCAAGGCGCGGTAACGCGACGCGCGCTCACGAACGAACGCAAGTTGCTACCGGCCCGGCTCCGCCTCGTGGATCGCCGCGCGCAGCGCGTGCAACGCGTCAGCCAGCGCCGACGCGAACGGCGGATGCGCGGCGATGCCCGTCGCGTCGAGCTGGCTCCCGAGGATCGGTAGCGTGATCGACGCGGGTTCGACGATGCGTGCCGACATTACCGACAGCGTTTCCCGCAGCGCTGCGTCCGCATGCGTCGCGCGCGGCGACGCATTCAGCACGGCGACCGGTTTGTACACGACGGCCTCGCATCCCACGATCCAGTCCAGCGCGTTTTTCATCACACCCGTTACGCCATGTGCGTATTCCGGGCTGGCGATCAGCAGGCCGTCGGCGGCATTCACGCGGTCGATCAGGTCGCGCACCGCGGCGGGCGACGGATATTCTGCATCGGGATTGAACAGCGGGAATTCGCCGAGACGATCGAAGCGCACGATGCGCATGCCGCGCGGCGCGACTATCGCGGCCGCATCGAGCAGCGCGGCGTTGTACGACTGGGCGCGGAGGCTGCCGCACAGTGCGACGATGTCGAGGTGGCGGGGGGCGTCGGTTCGGGGATCGGTGGTCATCGATGGGCGTGTCGGTTGGCGCGTGGCGCAGCGGTGAGCGTCGCACGGATTATCGCACTGGCGTTCAGGTAGCGTTGTGCGCGAGCGCAGGCGCTACAATCGCCAGGATCGATCCTGTACGCGTGAGAGGGCGGATGCCTGGAAACGAAATAAGAGGCTGGTTCAAACAAGGTCGCAAGGGGGCTGTTAGCCTTTTCCGCAAGCTGTTAACCTCAGTCATCTAGGCAACGGAGACTGAGGAGATGCAGGCGCCGATCGTTGACGACGAATTGTGGACACCGATCGAACAGTTACTGCCGCGGCCCGCGCTCAATGGCATTCTGTTCGTTTTGCGCACTGGGATGCGCTGGAACTACCTGTCAACCGAGTTGGGATTCGGCTTGGGTGCGACATGCTGGCGTCGGCTAAATGCCTGGCAGAAAGCAGGCGTATGGAACAATTTGAATAGATTACTGCTCGACAAGCTGCGCGAATCTGGCCAGTTGGATCTCTCATATTCAGGCGTCGATTTCTCGTCAGTACGAGCCGTGGGGCGAGCGAAAAACTGGGCCGAACCCTACGGATCGCGCGCGACCGGGTCCCAAACATCACGTTCTCGTAGACGCCAACGGCATGCCTGTTAGCGTGATCCTGACCGGCGCAAACCGTAACGACGTTACTCAGCCGCTGCCGCTAGTCGGTGCTATTCCGCCGAGGCATGCGTGGCCGACCGCTTCGCAAGCCCAAGGTCATCTACGTAGATCGCGGCTACGACTCCGAGTCGCACCGTGAGCGCTTGCGTGATCGTGGCATCAAGCCGGTAATCGTGAAGCGACGCACTGAGCATGGCAGTGGTCCGGGTAAATTCCGCTGGGTGGTCGAACGGATTCACGCATGGCTACACACGTTCCGTCGTCTTCGAATTCGTTTTGATCGACGTAGCGACATTCACGAAGCGTTCTTGAAACTCGCCTGCTCGCTCGTCTGCTGGAACACCTTCAAACGAACTGAGCGGAATTTTCGAACTGGCCTCTAAGGGCGATCGGAGGCACTCTGGAACAAATGGAGAATGGTGACCAATGGCAAGATGGATTAGGCGTAAGAGGGCGGAATGGAAACCAGTGAGGGCGTGCCGACGTGCCGCTTGCGGGTTTGCCTTGGTACTGTGCGCGATGTCGGCCCATGCTGGCATGTATTTCGACCTCCAGTGCCGGAATGGTACTCATCTGGGCCGATATGTCGTTGGCCAGAACAGCGTGTCGGCGCGCAACCGGGAATCGCCGATGGGCCTTTTTTATTGTCCGAGCGATCGGAAGATCTACAACATACGGACCGACGACCAGCGATTGCATGATGGCACCTGCGCCGTGCTGTTCGAGGATGTGGAGGTGACGTATTTGACCTTCGACCGTCGCCCATCTTTTCCCCTGTGTGATGGTGGCTATCTGGCCAATCCGGTCTCGGTAATGTTCTTCGATTGACAGTGAAAGGGGGCGGTCGGTGCAATGAAAACGCTTGCGAACCAGGCTGCGTCCATATCGGCAATTTGACTTAGGGGCCAGTTCAAAAACCCTTCGAGGGAGCTGTTTACTTCCTTGGCAAGCTGTCAACCTTGAGCACCAGAACAACGGAAGCTCAAGGATGGAAGCGCCGATCGTGCGGCACTCAACGGCATCCTGTTCGTATTCAAAACGGGAATCCACTGGAACCACTTGCCGACTCGACTCGACTCGACTCGACTCGACTCGACTCGACTCGACTCGACTCGACTCGACTGGGCTTCGGCTCGGGTGCAACTTGCTGGCGGCGATTGAACGACTGGCAAAAGGTTGGCGTATGGGACCAACTGCACGCGTTGCTGCTCGACAAGTTGCGTGCGGCCGGCCAGATCGATCTGTCATACGCTGCGGTCGATTCGTCGTCCGTGCGCGCCCCGGTTCCAAGCACCACATCCTCATAGACGCCAACGGCGTTCCCGTCGTCGCGATCCTGGCCGGCGCGAGCGCCAACGATGTCACGCAGTTGCTGCCGCATCGTTGATGCTATTCCGCCGTTCGTGGCGGCCGTGGCAGACCTCTTCAGAAGTCGCGCGTCGTCTACGCCGATCGCGGCTACGATTCCACACGACGCCGGCGTGCGTTGAGTGAGCGCGGCATCAGGCCAGTGATTGCGAAGCGCCGGACCAAACACGGCAGCTGGCTCGGAAAATATCGTTGGGTGGTCAATGTACGGATGCCTGGCTCCACAATTTCCGTCGTCTACGCACGCGCTTCGAGCGACGTGCTGATATTCACGAAGCATTCTTGAAACTTGTCTGCTCGCTTGTCTGCTGTAACATCTTCAGGCGAGGTGACCAAGGTTTTTGAACTGACCTCTAAAACAACGGAGTGCTGGCATGAACGCGTGTTCCGGAATGACTGCCGCAGCGCTGTCCGCTGCAATCAGGGGCGAGCGCGCGGAGCGGTGTCGCGCTGTCGTCCTGCCGTTGAACGGCAAGCGACGGTGAAGCCGATGCCGTTCCGCAAATACATCGACCATACCGACCTGCCGCCGACGGTGGCGGCAGCGATTCCGGCGGAAAGCTACCTGACCGCATACGATCGTCCCGACACCGCGACACTGGTCATCTGGGTCATCGATCCGTCGCTCGACCGCCAGCGCGAACGCGAGTATTCGCATGCGACCGGCGCATTCCTGACCGTCGCCGAGCGGCACGCGCTGTGTCCGCCGAACCGGACGTTCGCGATGCCGGACGGGCGCGTGACCGTCCACGTCGGTTATCGCTTCGATCCCGATACGGATGTCTGCAGCGAGACTTATGCGGCATTCGACAACGCAACGTCAGCCTTGCTCGTGCAGAGCGAGCAGATGTGTTTCTCGCCCGCGATGAGCGATCCGGAAGACGTCGTGCGCGATGCGCTGCGCAAGACCGAGTTCCCGCGCACCTATGCCGGCTGGATCGTGCCGGAGCGAATCGGCTACTGGGTCGGCGTGCTGTACCGGCAGCGCCGTCAGGCTGGCGAATCCGGCACGCACGAGGATGCGGCGTTCACGGCCGCGCTGGCCGCGCAGATGAAGCGTGTCGATCCGAACATCGAATGGCTGCTTCCGTCGGTGCTCGCCGAGCTCGCCCGGATGGAGATGACGGACGAGCACGCATTGCGCGCGGCGTTCAGCGAACGAACAGGCATCGCGATCTAACGCAGCCGTGCCCGGCGCGCGAACGCTCACAAGCAGACGGCGCCGGCCATCCCCGCCACGCGCGCGAATTCCCCGATTTCCCACCCGTTGCCGAGCATCAGCCGCCGCGTATGCAGCGCGCCATGTACGTCGTCGGCAACGGTTTCGCCGAGATAACGCAGCGCGCGCCCGTCGATATCGACGAAGCCGTGCCGGTAATCCTGCGCGAGCGCCGTCCATAAATGCGCGGCGCCGACCGACTGGCGCGCGCCGCTGATCAGGCACAGGCCCGCGTCGAGCCCCCAGCGATACAGCGTCGTCGCAAGCCCCTTGCGTTGCGCGGACCCGCGCAGCCGCGTATGCGGCGCGCGCAGGTAGCGGTCGGCGCGGCGCGGGATTTCGGGCAAGCGGTTGAACACCGTATAGCCGGCGAGCTGGCGCGCGGCCGGATCTTCGACATACAGGAAGTATTCGCCGTCCGCCTCGCGGTGGCGAACGATCAGGCCGGAGCGGCCGAGCGCGACAGCCGGCAGGCCGTGCAGGCGGTGGCCTGGCTGGTGCAGGCGTGCGTAAAGCGTGTCGAGTTCATCGTCGATGTCGTGTTGGGAATGCTGTACGTCGATGCGCATGGCAAAGGTCGCCCGTCCCGGGCGGTCCGAGAAAGTGGTTCATCGCAAACGGGGAAAAGAATGGCTGCGGCCCCCGGCTCGGCGAAGCGAGCCGGGGCCGCGAATCAGCTGGGGATGTGCTGGAAACCGGCGGCGATCGCGGCGAGGCCCGCGATGCAGAGTGCGAACAGGATCAGGACTTTGTGGATCACGTCTCTCTCCTCATGAATGCGCGGCGCCGAAGGGCGGCATCGCGGAGACGGTGAGCGGCGGGCGCGGCCCGCGCGGCCGTCGTGCGTGACGACGGTCGTAGGTCCGGGCGACAAGCGCGCGGACGGTCAGCACCATACGCGACAGGCACGGAGCGGGCAATCGGACTGGCGGAGAAAAGCGACGAAACGCGGGGGAATCGGCTGTTTCGCGACGATTGGTCGCAACGCCGGATGCCGATGCGTCCACGCGAACAGCGCGTGCATTGCGACCTCGCGCGCGTGTTGCGGTGGCACGTTCACGACGTGACTGACGGGTTGCCGATCATGAGGCTGCCGCGTATCGAGTTATCTCAAATATAAGGCCGGTTTTTAGCAATCGCTTCCGATTGTTAAAGAACGGTGGGAAATAACGAAGGTTTTTGGGGCGGTACTTGGCGCTGATACGTCGAAAAATGAGGAATACCGATCAGGAAAATCGATGGTGGGCATTTCCGAGTGCCGCGACTTTATCAATTCCTGACACTGTGCCGACAAATGTTTCGATATATTTCGACGCGAGAGACTCATTAGATTCACGACGACCTGAGTGAAGAAAACGCGGGGAAATCCAGACAGGTCGATTCCGGCGTTGCCACCTCTTCATCACCGGCTGTGGCGTTCCAAACGTATTCGACTGGTGCGTAAAAGCGCGCCCGCCGCACCTTGAACAAGAATTCAACTCGCCTGGTATTCAGCCGCGCATGCCGCCGGGCAGTCGACAGAAAACCGATCACGAGGGAGATGTTTTGTTAGTGGTATTGATCAATAGAGAGAGTGAAAGATGAAAAACAATATTATTCTGGCGATCCTGGCGGGTTCTACCGTCCTGTTGTCGGCATGCGGTGGGGGCGGTGACGGCGGCGGGAGCAACGCGACGAGTAGCGACAGCGCGACGGGAACCCCGTCGCCGACCGCACCGGACCCTCAGCCTGTCACGTTCAAGTGTCCGGACGGCTACAAGTCGATCCAGCTCACCAAGAGTGCCGTTGCGAATGCGACGATGACGCTGGTCACCGACGACGGCATCGCGACGTTGACCTTCAAGACCCCGCCGGATGGCGTGGTTCGCGACGGATTGATTTGCCTGGGCAAACCGGATCCGGTGCCTGCAGGCGTGAATGCGGACTTTGTCTACGAGATCAAGTCCTACGGTGGGTTCGACAACATGTACAACCGTACGCTGACCCTGAACTTCACGTCGAACATCATTCCCAATCCGAGCCCGGCGGTCATCGAAATGGCCGACATCTCGGGCGGGACCGTCACCTACAAGCCGACCATCATGGAGTCGATCATTTCGACTCCGCCGAACTTCAGTCTGGCGGTGGCTGCAAACTTCACCGGCCTGTACGTTGTGCGTCTGAAGCATTAACGCCCGGCGACGCGAGCCGGGGCCGCGAATCCGCCGGGGATGGGGCGATTCGCGGCGAGGCCCGCCATGCAGCGGGCGAGCAAAGTCGGGACTTTGTGGATCACGTCCCGTTCCACCGGCATGCGCGGCGCCGTATCGCACGCGGCTCGTCAGCACGATACGCGAGCCGGCCGGATCGCAACCACCCGGCCATGCGTGCACGGCTGGCACCCTTCTGTCGAACCGACTACACTGCACGGTCATCGCACACCACCAGGATTCCTCCATGGGAGCCGGCCCGTCCACGGATCGCTAAGCCGCAACGACCTTCGTCAACCGGTCGTTGCGGCGATCTCCCGTTGTCCCTCGCTGACCAGGCAGATCGCCGCCAGATTCCCTTTTCTGAGCGGATGCCTTGTCATGCCTGAACAATCCACGCCCGTCTGGGCCTATTCGTTGCCGTCGGCGCTCCTGCTGATGGCGCCTTTCGATCTCCTCGCTTCGCTGGCGATGGACGTGTACCTGCCGGTGATCCCCGAGATGCCGGCCGCGCTCGGCACGTCGCCGGCGATCGTCCAGTTGACGCTGAGCGTCTACCTGGTCGTCCTCGGCCTGGGCCAGCTGATTTTCGGCCCGTTGTCGGACCGCGTCGGCAGACGGCCGGTGGTGCTGGGCGGCGCGCTGTGTTTCGCGGCGGCTTCCCTGGCGCTTGCGGTTGCCGGCGGCGGCGGTCTGTTCGTCGCACTGCGCGTGCTGCAGGCGCTGGGTGCGTCGGCGGCCCTCGTCGCCACGTTCGCGACGGTTCGCGACGTCTATGCCGACCGCCCCGAAGGCCGCATCATCTACAGCCAGTTCGGCGCGATGCTGGCGTTCGTGCCCGCGCTGGGGCCGCTGCTCGGCGCGGCCATCGCGATGGCCTGCGGATGGCGCGCGATCTTCATGACGCTCGGCGTGCTGGGTGTGCTCGCGTGCGGTCGCGCGTGGCCACGCTGGCACGAAACGCGGCCGCGGACGGCGAACCCGCAGGGGCCGTCCGTCGTATCGATTCTGGGCAGCCGGCCCTTTCAGGTTCACACGCTCGCGTTTGCCGCCGCGATGGGGGCGTTCTTCGTGTTCTTCTCCACCGCGCCGCGCGTGCTGGTCGGCGGCGCCGGCTATTCCCGCGTGGCGTTCAGCGCGGCCTTTGCGACCGTCGCGATCGTGATGGTCATCGTGTCGCGCTTCGCCGGGACGTTCGTGTCGCGGTGGGGCGAGGCAGGGTGCATTGCGCGCGGGGCGCTCACGATGATGACGGGGGCGATCGTGCTGGCGGTCTGCACGGTCCTGACGAAGCCGTCGTTCGCGACGTTCGTGATGCCGATGTGGCTGGTGGCGGTCGGCATCGTGCTGATGTCGTCGGTGACGGCGAACGGCGCGCTGCGCGATTTCGGCGATGCCGCCGGCAAGGCGGTCGCGCTCTACTACGCGGTGCAGAGCGTGATCACCACCGGCGTGGGCACGTTTGCGACGCTGGTCTTCGACGGCGCGACCGCGTGGCCGCTGGCGGCCTCCTGCTTCGGCATGGGCCTCGCGAGCTTCGTCGCGATCAAGGGGCTGACGCGCGCGACCGGTCGGGCGAGCGGCGCGCGTGCCCGCGGCGTCTCGTTCGACTGAGCACGCGAGCAGCAACGCGTGACTTCATCGGGCCGCTCGGCGCCCCGATGAAGTCGATGGCGCGCGCGGCCGGTGCGATCAACCGGCCACCGTGCGCTCGTAGAGCGAAGCGATGTAGCCGCTGGGCAGTGGGCGAAGCGCGACGCGTTCGAAGCCGAGTGCCTCGTAATACGCACACAGCTTCGCGTTACGCGGATCGCAATCGAGTCGCAGACGCGTGCGCTGCTGCGCGCGGACCTGATCCGCACACCAGTCGATCGCGACGCGGCCGAGCCCGCGGCCATGGAAGCCGTCCCGTACCGAGAGCCGGTGCAGATAACCGGCGACAGGCGCTTGCGGCCCCCAGTATTCTTCGTCTTCCCACATCAGCACGAACATCGCGGCCGCGAGGCCGTCGTGCTCGACGATGTGAAGGCGGCCGTCGTCGAGCATCGGTCGAACATCCTGTTCGGTGCGTGTGCCGTGCCCCCATGCCGGGTCGTCGTGCGCGGACTTGAACGCGACGGCATCGGTCAGGATGCGTGCGGCAATCGCCGCATCATGGGTCGTGGCCGGCCGCACCGTGGTGACGTTCATCGTTCGCCTGTCGCTCCGTTCGCAAGAGAGCGCGCATTGTGCGCCGGAACCGGCGAAACGTCGATGTGCGAACAACGAACAGGAACACGAACGCAGACGGGGGCGGGGCGGCGTCAGGCCCCGCCTTGCGCCGCCGCGTCAGGCCGGCGCGCGCTGCCCGAATGCCTGCCTGATCCGCGCGAACAACCCGTGTTGCGCGATCCATTCGGCATACGCGCGATAGTCGGGGTCGCGCATCAGGTGACGCTCTTCGGTCTTCGCCCGCGTGTAGTAGATCAGGTTGACCGCGACGAGCCCGGCGCAGTGCATGAGCCCGACCTGCCAGCCGAGCGGCTCGACGAACGGCACCGACACCATCCAGTACGACAGGTTCTTCGTGATGTACGCCGGATGTTTCGTGAAGCGGTACGGGCCCGACGTGATGATCCCGCGGTTGGTGAGGTTCGAGAAGCGCAGGCCGAACGAGATCGTGCACAGCGCGTAGGTCAGCAGCAGCAGGATGATCACCGTGCCCCAGATCACGCGCAGCGTCGGGGCCGACAGCAGCCAGTTGTCCCAGAACATCGAGCCTTCGTAGCGGATGTAGTTGTTCGAGAACAGTGACCAGAACGGCTGGTAGCACATCAGCGCGGCCACCCAGCCGAGCGTCGTCGGCTCGACGGTGCGCACGTGGCTGTCGAGGATGCGGAACGTGCACAGGTAGCCGACGGTGCCGAACATCAGGTCCATCGTGAACGACAGGTCGTACATGAACACGAAGGTCGCGAGCGTCATCGGCGCGTGCATCGCGTTCGCGAGCGACGCAGTGAGGTGATCGGCGTCTTTCGACAGGTAGACGGTCATCAGCGGCAGGAAGAACGCCTTCACGCCCCAGCCGGCCAGCATCTCGCGCACCGGCTTCCAGCTCGCGGGCTGCGCGCGGCGGAACAGGAAGCGCCCCCACAGCAGATACGCGTCGTCGGTCTCGCGCTGGTGGCGGTCCATCCACGCGAAGTAGAACGGCGCGGCGACGATCACGTATGGCGCGAGCGAGCGCAGCAGCGACCAGAACGGCAGGTAGAACGCGCCGTGGTATTCGGGCAGCAGCCAGTAGATCGTGCCGATGCCCGCGTAGATCGACGCCAGTGCACCGAGCCGCGTCGCGACGCGCGCGATGCCGAGCGGCCGGACGGCCTGCCGCGACAGGCCCGCGCTCGGGCGCAGATAGACGCGCGAGATGAAGATTTCGTGCAGCGCGATCGTGCCGATGATCGCGAGGCTGGCGATGACCGCGCGCGTGGCTGCATCGAGCGTGGGATGGTCGCGCGTGATCCACAGCGCGCAGAGCCCGGCGGCGATGCCGAGCAGGCCGGCGCGGAGGGGCGTGGCGGAACGGGGTGGGCGGTCCTGGGCCGCGGCGATGCCGTCGAGCGTGGAATTCATGATCGGATCCTCGTACGGATGAGGGCCGGCGCCCCCGCTTGGCGGGTGACGCCGGCCATCGGCCGGGCTTGGTATGGATGCGCGCCCGGCCATTGGCCTGTGGTTCTGATAGGTAAAGCGTTACTTCTTGGTGCCGCCGCCCAGCAGACCGCCGACGAGGTTCGTCACCGGCGACAGCAGGTTGGCGGCGCCGCCCGCGGCACCACCGTTCGAGCCGCCGGTCAGGCCGCCCACCACGGTGCCGCCGCCAGCCGGCGTCGTGACCGTGCCGGCCGCGCCGGTCGGGCTGGCCGTGCCGGTGGCGCCCGCGGCGCCCGCCGGCGTCGTCAGTGCGCCCGCCACCGTGCCGACCGGCCCGCTCGACAGCAGGCCGCCGAGCGTGCCCGTCACGTTGCCGCCCGGCGTCGTGACCGTGCCGGTGAGGCTGGCGCCGAGCGGCGTCAGCGAGTTGACGAGGTTGGTGACCGGCGCCAGCAGGCCGCCGACCCCCGAGCCACCGGTACCGCTGGTGCCACTCGTTCCGCCGGTGCCGCGCGAACCGAGGCCGCCGAGCGCACCCGTTACCGTGCCGAGCAGCTTCGTGACCCGGGCGAGCGGGCCGCCGCCCGTCCCGCCTGTGCCGGCGTCGCCGCCGCGCCGGCCGCCCGCGC
>NZ_JAAGPM010000168.1:0-14701 GCF_017104865.1 Burkholderia sp. Ac-20349 | reverse complement strand
TGTCCTCGACCGCATGCTCGGCCGCGATGCGCGCGACGAGCGCGGGCGCACCGATGACGCCCGGATCGAACGCGAGCTCGGCCGTGCGCCCCTCGCGTCGCAGCAACTGCGTACCGGCGATGTCGAGAAGGTGTACGACGGCCTCGTCGCGAAAGGGCGGATGACGCCGGCCGCGCACGCGGCGCGGCTCGCGCGCTTCAAGGGCAGCACGTCGTACGACGCGCTCGCGCAGGCCGACGTCGTGATCGAGGCCGTGTTCGAGGACATGGCCGTGAAGCAGGCCGTGTTCGCCGAACTCGCGCGCGTGTGCAAGCCGGGCGCGGTGCTCGCGACCAACACGTCGTATCTCGACATCGACGAACTGGCCGCGAGCATCGACCGGCCGGCCGACGTGATCGGCCTGCATTTCTTCTCGCCGGCCAACGTGATGAAGCTGCTCGAGATCGTCGTGCCGGCGCGCGTGAGCGCGGACGTCGTCGCGACCGCGTTCGCGCTCGCGAAGCAGCTCAAGAAGACGCCGGTGCGCGCGGGCGTGTGCGACGGCTTCATCGGCAACCGGATCCTCGCGGTTTATCGCACGGCGGCCGACTACCTGATGGAAGACGGCGCGTCGCCGTACCAGATCGACCGCGCGGTGCGCGAATTCGGTTTCCCGATGGGGCCGTTCCAGGTCGTCGACCTCGCGGGCGGCGACATCGGCTGGGCGACCCGCAAGCGCCGCGCGGCGACGCGCGACCCGCGGGCACGCTACGTGGAGATTTCCGACCGGTTGTGCGAGCGCGGCTGGTTCGGCCAGAAGACGGCGCGCGGCTATTACCTGTATCCGGACGGCGCGCGGGTCGGCACGCCGGACCCGGACGTCGAAGCGATCGTCGCCGAAGAGCGCGCGAAGAAGGGCGTCACGCCGCGCACGTTCACCGACGACGAAATCATGCGCCGCTACCTCGCCGCGATGATCAACGAAGGTGCAAACGTCGTGCACGAGAAGATCGCGCTGCGCCCGCTCGATGTCGATGCGGTGTTCCTGTACGGCTACGGCTTCCCGCGCTATCGCGGCGGCCCGATGCACTACGCGGACACGGTCGGCCTCGCGAACGTGCTCGCCGATATCCGTGCGTTCGCGAAGGAAGATCCGCTGTTCTGGAAGCCGTCGCCGCTGCTCGTCGATCTCGTCGCGCGCGCGGCGGATTTCGCGAGCCTGAACCGCATCGACTGAACGCCCACCGCATTCGTAACGGACCGAAGATGGACCTCAATTTCACTCCCGAAGAGGAAGCCTTCCGCACCGAAGTGCAGCGCTTCCTGCAAGCCGAACTGCCCGCGCGCATCGCGCGCAAGGTGAAGGGTGGCCTGCATCTCACGCGCGACGACATGCGCGAATGGCACGCGATCCTCAACGCGCGCGGCTGGCTCGCGAGCCACTGGCCGCGCGAATACGGCGGCCCCGGCTGGAGCGTCGCGCAGAAGTTCCTGTTCGACAACGAGTGCGCACTCGCGGGGGCGCCGCGCATCGTGCCGTTCGGCGTGAACATGCTCGGCCCCGTGCTGATCAAGTACGGCAACGAAGCGCAGCAGCGCCGCTGGCTGCCGCGCATCCTCGACGGCACCGACTGGTGGTGCCAGGGCTACTCGGAGCCGGGCGCCGGTTCCGATCTCGCGGCGGTGAAGACGAGCGCGGTGCGCGGCATCGACGCGCAGGGCGAGCACTACGTCGTGAACGGCCAGAAGACGTGGACCACGCTCGGCCACTACGCGAACATGATCTTCTGCCTCGTGCGCACCGCGACCGACGTGCGCAAGCAGGAAGGCATCAGCTTCCTGCTGATCGACATGAACACGCCGGGCGTCGAGGTCCGTCCGATCATCACGCTCGACGGCGAGCACGAAGTGAACGAGGTGTTCTTCACCGACGTGCGGGTGCCGGCCGACAACCTCGTCGGAGAAGAGAACCGCGGCTGGACCTACGCGAAATACCTGCTCACGTACGAGCGCACCAACATCGCCGGAATCGGCTTCTCGACGGCCGCGCTTGACCGGCTGCGCGCGGTGGCCGCGAAGGTCACGAAGAACGGCCGGCCGCTCGCCGACGATCCGTTCTTTGCGGCGCGCGTCGCGCGGGTCGAAATCGAACTCGAGAACATGCGCACGACCAACCTGCGCGTGCTGGCCGCGGTCGCGGGCGGCGGCGCGCCGGGTGCGGAAAGCTCGATGCTGAAGATTCGCGGCACGCAGATCCGCCAGGAGATCACCGCGCTGATGCGGCGCGCGATGGGGCCGTATGCGCAGCCGTTCGTCGAGGAAGCACTCGATGCCGACTACGACGGCGAGCCGGTCGGCCCGGACGAAGCCGCGAGCGCCGCGCAGCAGTACTTCAACAACCGCAAGCTGTCGATCTTCGGCGGCTCGAACGAGATCCAGAAGAACATCATCGCGAAGATGATGCTCGGGCTGTAACGAGGGACGCGACGATGGATTTCCAGCACACAGAAGACCGCCGGATGCTGGCGGATACGTTGAACCGCTTCATCGCCGAACAGTACGCGTTCCCGGTGCGCGATCGCATTGCGCAGTCGGCCGAGGGGTTCGATCGCGCGATGTGGCAGCGCTTTGCCGAACTCGGTACGGTCGGCGCGCTGTTTTCCGAAGCCGACGGCGGCTTCGGCGGCGCGGGCTTCGACATCGCCGTGGTGTTCGAATGCCTCGGGCGCGGGCTCGTCGTCGAACCGTTCCTCGGCGCGCTGCTCGCGGGCCGCGCGTTGTCGCTCGCCGGCGGCGCGGCGCATCGCGACCGGCTCGCCACGCTGATCGACGGCAGTGCGAGCGCCGCGTTCGCGCATGACGAGCCGGGCTCGCACTACGAACTGACGACCGTGCGCACGCGCGCCGAGCGCTCGGGTGACGGCTGGCTGCTGACGGGCGCGAAGGGCGTCGTCGACCAGGCCGCGCAGGCGGCGTTCTTCGTCGTCAGCGCACGCGTGTCGGGTCACGACGACGATGCGGCCGGCATCGGCCTGTTCGTCGTGCCGGCCGACGCGCCGGGCGTATCGCTGCGCGACTACCAGAAGATCGACGGCGGCCGCGCGGCCGAAGTGCGCTTCGAACGCGTCGCGCTGCCGGCCGATGCGGCGCTCGGCACGCATGACGGCGAAGCGGGCGTCGAGCTGCTCGAACGCGTGCTCGGCTACGGGCTGCTCGCGCTGTCCGCGGAAGCGCTCGGCGCGATGGATGTCGCGAAGGAGTACACGCTCGACTACCTGCGCACGCGCAAGCAGTTCGGTTTGCCGATCGGCAGCTTCCAGGCATTGCAGCACCGGATGGCCGACCTGCTGCTCGAAGTCGAGCAGGCGCGCTCGGCCGTGATCAACGCGGCCGCGCAGCTCGATGCGCCGCGCGCGGTGCGCGAACGCGCGCTCGCGGCGGCGAAGGTCACGATCGGCCGGATCGGCACGCTCGTCGCCGAGGAGAGCATCCAGTTGCATGGCGGAATCGGGATGACGTGGGAACTGCCGCTGTCGCATTACGCGAAGCGCCTCGTGATGATCGATCACCAGCTCGGCGACGAGGATCACCATCTCGCGCGCTATATCGCGCTGTCGAAACAGTAAGAACGAACGACGCGAATGGAGGAGACAAGGATGACGAACGAATCGCGCGCATTGCCGCTGGCCGGCGTGAAGGTGCTCGATTTCTCGCGCGTGCTCGCGGGCCCGTGGTGCGCGATGGTGCTCGCCGATTTCGGCGCGGAAGTGATCAAGGTCGAGCATCCGGCGCGCGGCGACGATACGCGCGACTGGGGCCTGAGGATCGGCGACACCGAGACGACCTACTTCAACAGCGTGAACCGCAGCAAGCGCTCGATCTGTCTCGACCTGCAGACCGACGAAGGGCAGCGGCTCGCACGCGAGCTGGCCGCGCAGGCCGACGTCGTGCTGCACAACTTCAAGTTCGGCGGCGCGGAAAAGCTCGGGCTCGGCTACGACGCGCTGGCCGAGCTGAATCCGCGCCTCGTGCACTGCGCGATCTCCGGCTACGACCGATCGGGTGCCGAGGCCGCGCGGCCCGGCTACGACCTCGTCGTGCAGGGCGAGGCCGGGCTGATGGCGCTGAACGGCGAAGCCGGCCAGCCGCCGCTGAAGTTCGGCGTCGCGGCGGTCGACCTGTTCACCGGCATGTATTCGGCGCAGGCGATCCTCGCCGCGTTGTACGAGCGCCATGCGACGGGTCGCGGGCGGCGCATCGAGATGGCGCTGTTCGACTGCGGGCTGATGATCACCGCGTACTACGGGCTCGACGCGCTGCTGATGGGCGAGGATCCGCCGCGCTACGGCAACGCGCATCCGTCGATCGTGCCGTACGGCGTGTTCGACGCGGCCGACGGCCCGCTCGTGATCACGGTCGGCAACAACACGCAGTTCGCGCGCTTCTGCGACGCGATCGAGCGGCCCGATCTCGCGGCCGACGCGCGTTACAAGACCAACCTCGGCCGCTCGGAGAACCGTGCGGACCTGCTGCCGGAGATTCGTCGCGAACTCGCAAGCCGGTCGCGCGCGACCTTGCTCGCGGCGCTCGCCGATGCGGGCATTCCGTGCGGCGAAGTGCTCGGGCTGCACGAAGCGCTGAAGTCGGAACGCGCGACGCGCGCGGGACTCGTCACGCGGCAGCCGCACCCGGTCGCGGGCGGCGTCGACGTGCTTGCGCCGCCGTATCGGTTCGACGGCGCACGGCTGCCGGTGCGTGGTGCACCACCGGTGCTCGGCGCGGATACGGATGCGGTGCTCGGCGGCTGGCTCGGGATGTCGGCTGACGAGGTCGCGCGGCTGCGTGCGGATCGCGTCGTGTAAGTCGTTTCATGCCTTGCCGCTGCGGCGCGGGCGGAGCAGTCGACGCGCCGACCATCCACAAAACACCCCTCGCGACGACGAGGAGTTTTGCCCTGCGGGGACTGGAGTAAGCGCTGAAGCGCCAACTCCAGTCGACTGCGAAGCATGGGACCAGATGCGAAGCATGGGGCCGGAGTAAGTGCTGAAGCACTAACACCGGCCGACATAAGCGCTGAAGCGCTAACTCTGGTCGACAGGAGACACCATGGAGCTTTCCGTCATCGAATCGGTCACGGCGCGCCGTGACTACCAGCAGCTCGTGCGTGCGCGGCGCCGCTTCAGCTTCACGCTGACGGCGCTGATGATCGCCACGTACTACGGCTTCATCCTGCTCGTCGCGCTCGCGCCGCACGTGCTCGCCGCGCCGCTGTACCGCGGCGCGACCACGACGGTCGGGATCGCCACGGGCGTCGCGATCATCCTGGTCGCGATCAGCCTGACCGCGTGCTACGTGCTGCGCGCGAACCGTGCGTTCGACCGCCGCGTCGACGCGATCCTGCAGCGTTCGTGACGGAGGCCCACATGCGACGACCCTCGATCGCGCTCGGCGCGCTTGCCGTTCCCGCCGTTCTCGTTTCCTCCGCCGCCCATGCGGTATCCGTTGCGGGCCCGATGCCCGACAAGGTCGAACTGAACCCGGTCGCGATCGGGATGTTCTTCGCGTTCGTGTTCGCGACGCTCGCGCTCACGCGCTGGGCCGCGCGCCGCACACGCTCGACGCGCGACTTCTACACGGCCGGCGGCGGCATCACCGGGCTGCAGAACGGGCTCGCGATCGCGGGCGACTACATGTCGGCCGCATCGTTCCTCGGGCTGTCCGGGATGGTGTTCATGTTCGGCTTCGACGGGCTGATCTACTCGATCGGCTTCCTGGTCGGCTGGCCGTTCGTGATGTTCCTGATCGCCGAACCGCTGCGCAACCTCGGCAAGTTCACGTTCGTCGACGTCGTCGCGTACCGCTTCGCGCAGCGGCCGATCCGGCTGCTGACGTCCGCGAATTCGCTGACCATCGTCGTCTTGTACCTCGTCGTGCAGATGGTCGGCGCGGGCAAGCTGATCCAGCTGCTGTTCGGGCTGTCGTACGGCACGGCCGAGCTGATCGTCGGCGTGCTGATGGTCGTGTACGTGTTCTTCGGCGGGATGACGGCCACCACCTGGGTGCAGGTGATCAAGGCCGTGCTGCTGTTGTGCGGCGCGACGCTGCTCGTCGTGCTCGCGCTCAGCGAATTCGGCTTCAGCGTCGACGAGATGTTCCGCCGCGCGGTGGCCGTGCATCCGGGCGCGCTGTCGATCATGGGGCCCGGCAAGCTGATCCGCGATCCGGCCAACGCGCTGTCGCTCGGCATTGCGCTGATGTTCGGCACGGCCGGCTTCCCGCACATCCTGATGCGCTTCTTCACGGTGCCGAACGCGAAGGAGGCGCGCAAGTCGGTGCTCTACGCGACCGGCTTCATCGGCTACTTTTACTTGCTGACCTTCGTGATCGGCTTCTCGGCGATCGTGCTGCTCGCGCAGCATCCGGAGTTCTTCAAGCTCGGCGCGAACGGCTCGTTCAACCTCACGCACGACCTGCTCGGCGGCTCGAACATGGTTGCGGTGAAGCTCGCGCAGGCGGTCGGCGGGAACTGGTTCTACGGCTTCATCGCAGCCGTCACGTTCGCGACGATCCTCGCGGTGGTCGCGGGCCTGACGCTCGCCGGCGCGACGACGATCTCGCACGACCTGTATGCGCAGATGTGGGCGCGCGGCAAGCCGGACGAACGCGTCGAGATGCGCATCTCGCGCGCGGCGACGATAGTGCTGTCGGCGGTGGCGATCGGGCTGTCGATCCTGTTCGAGCACGTGAACGTCGCGTTCATGGTCGGGCTCGTCGCGGCGGTGGCTGCGAGCGCGAATTTCCCGGTGCTGGCGATGTCGATCTTCTGGCGCGGGATGACGACGCGCGGCGCGGTACTCGGCGGCGGCCTCGGCCTCGCGTCGGCGGTCGCGCTCACGGTGCTGTCGAAGTCGGTGTGGGTCGACGTGCTGCACCACGCGCATGCGCCGGTGTTCCTCGACAACCCGGCGCTCGTGTCGGTGCCGCTCGCGTTCATCGGGATCGTCGTCGGCTCGCTGCTGGATCGCGGCGAGCGCGCGCGGCGCGAGCGCGACGCGTTCGCGCAGCAGGAGTTCTACGCGCAGACGGGCGTGCTCGCCGGCCGCGCCGTACAGCATTGATTCATTAGACGAATGGGGATATCCGTCCGGATCGCCGGACGGATATTTTCCGGAAATCCGGAATCCCGGATTTCCTTGCCTGCCGCATTATGAGAAATACAATGAAAACAACGGCTTGACGGGTTCCGGGAACCTGGCATCGACCTTGCAATATAAAGCGCACGGCCATCCCCCCGGCCGAACTACTACAGCAAGCAAGGAGACAATCGATGACCACTGCCTTCCTTCCCCTCCGGACGTCCTGAGGCATCGCTTGTTGCGGCACGGCAGCCGCGCGGGCGAACGATTCTTCCCCCTGACATTCGTCCGCGCGCGTGACGCCGTTTCCATCGGCTCATCTACTTCAGCAGGAACCATCGTGAAGAAGAAACCCTTCTACAAAGTGCTCTATGTGCAGGTGATCTTCGCCATCATCGTCGGCGTGATCCTCGGCCACTACTACCCGGCGCTCGCCACCGACATGAAGCCGCTCGGCGACGGGTTCATCAAGCTGATCAAGATGGTGATCGGCCCGATCATCTTCTGTACGGTCGTCACCGGCATCGCCGGCATGGAGGACATGAAGAAGGTGGGCCGCGTCGGCGGCAAGGCGCTGCTGTACTTCGAGATCGTGTCGACCTTCGCGCTGCTGCTCGGCCTCGCGGCGACGCACATCCTGCGTCCGGGCGTCGGCTTCAACATCGATCCGGCGACGCTCGACGGCAAGGCCGTCGCGTCGTATGCGGCGAAGGCACACGGGCAGTCGACGGTCGACTTCCTGATGCACATCATCCCGAACACGATGGTCGATGCGTTCGCGCAGGGCGAGATCCTGCAGATCCTGCTGATCGCGCTGCTGTTCGGCAGCGTGCTTGCGCACCTCGGCGAGCGCGGCAAGGTGGTGACGGACTTCATCGACGGGCTCACGCGCGTGCTGTTCGGCATCGTGCACATCGTCACGAAGCTGGCACCGATCGGCGCGTTCGGCGCGATGGCATTCACGATCGGCAAGTACGGCGTCGGCTCGCTGGTGCCGCTGCTCAAGCTGATCGGCACGTTCTACCTGACGTCGGTCGTGTTCGTGCTCGTCGTGCTCGGCACGATCGCGCGCGTCACGGGCTTCTCGATCCTGCGCTTCGTGTCGTACATCAAGGAAGAGCTGCTGATCGTGCTGGGCACGAGCTCGTCGGAAGCCGCGCTGCCGCAGCTGATGGAAAAGCTCGAGAAGGCCGGCTGCTCGCGTTCGGTCGTCGGCCTCGTCGTGCCGACCGGCTATTCGTTCAACCTCGACGGCACCAACATCTACATGACGATGGCGGTGCTGTTCATCGCGCAGGCGACCAACATCGAACTGACGTGGATGCAGCAGCTCACGCTGCTGGCCGTCGCGATGCTGACGTCGAAGGGCGCGAGCGGCGTCACGGGCGCGGGCTTCATCACGCTCGCCGCGACGCTCGCCGTCGTGCCGACGATCCCGCTGTCGGGCATGGTGCTGATCCTCGGTATCGACCGCTTCATGAGCGAATGCCGCGCGCTGACCAACATCGTCGGCAACGGCGTCGCGACGGTCGTCGTGTCGGCCTGGGAGAAGGAGCTCGACCGCAACAAGCTGCGCCAGGCGTTGACTGGCAGCGGCGAGGTCACGACGACCGAGACGGCTGGCGTCTGACACCATGAACGAGCAGGCGGCGGCACCGCCCGCCGGCGGCGCGGCCCGCGGCGGCCAGGGCGGCGAGGCGGAGGCCTATGACACAATAGGCGATCCGCATCGCCAGGAAGCCTCGACCGTGACGCGCCGCCTGCTCATTCTCGTCGTGCTTGCCGCCGCGCTCGCCGCGGCGTGCACGCTGACGTGGACGATCACCTGGCGGCGCGGCGTCGCGGAGCTGCAGCGCAACGCCGCGGTGCGCGTCGACCGCACCACCAACGCGCTCAAGAGCACGCTCGACCGCTACGAATCGCTGCCCTATCTGCTCGGCAGCCATCCGTACGTGCAGGACTTGCTCGCCGAGCCGAAGCGCGCCGACTACACCGCGCGCGTCAACCGCTATCTCGAAGACCTCAACGAACACGCGCACGCGACCGTCACCTACGTGATCGGCGCGGACGGCCTGTGCGTCGCCGCGAGCAACTGGCGCGCGCCCGAAAGCTTCGTCGGGATCGAATACCGCTTCCGCCCGTATTTCCTCGACGCGATGAATGGCCAGGTCGGCCGCTTCTTCGGGATCGGCACGATCTCGCGCGATCCCGGCTACTACATCTCGCAGCCCGTTTGGCGCGACGGCAGGATCGCGGGCGTCGTCGTCGTGAAGCTCAACCTCGAATGGTTCCAGGGCGCCGATGCGTCCGAGCCGCTCGTCGTCGCGGACGATCACGGCGTCGTGTTCCTGTCGTCGGTGCCCGCGTGGAAGTACCACACGCTGCGGCCGCTGACGGGGTCCGTCGCCGCGTCGATCTACGAGACGCGCCAGTATGCGCAGCAGCCCGTCACGCCGCTGCCGCTGCGCATCGAACAGGTGCTCGGCCCCGATGCGGAGATCGTGCGCCTCGGCCCCGGCCTGCGTGCGCCGCGCTTCCTCGCGAGCAAGCGGCGGATCGGCGAGCCCGACTGGCTGCTCGTCACGCTCGCGCCGGTCGCACCCGTCGACGCCGATGCGCGCAACGCGACGATCGTCACGGGCTTCGGCTTCGTGTCGGTCGCGCTGCTCGCGTTCTACTGGCGGATGCGCCGCGCGCGCGTGCGCGAAATGATCCGCGGCCGCGCGCTGCTGCAGCAGGCGTACGCGGAGCTGAACCGGCGCGTCGAGGAGCGCACGGCCGACCTGTCGGAAGCGAACGAGCAATTGCAGAAGGAGGTCGGCGACCGGATCCGCGCGGAGCAGGAGCTGCGCGCCGCGCACGACGAACTGATCCAGGCGAGCAAGCTCGCCGCGCTCGGCCAGATGGCGGCCGGCATCACGCACGAACTGAACCAGCCGCTCGCGGCGCTGCGCAGCTTCTCGGACAACACGCGCGTGCTGCTCGATCGCGGCGAGCAGGGCGCCGCGCGCGAGAACCTCGAGGCGATCGCCGCGCTCACCGAGCGGATGGGCAAGATCACGAACCAGCTGAAGCTGTTCGTCGGCCGCGCGAAGCCGCGCAACGAGCAGGCGCTCGTCGTGCGTGCGCTGCGCAGCGTGCTGTCGCTGCTCGACGAGCGGCTGCGCGGCGTCGCGCTCACGCTGACGCTGCAGGACGCGACCGTGTCGCCCGCGCAGGATGCGCCGCTCGACCTGGCGCGCGACTATCCCGAACTCGTCGCGCGTTGCGAGGATCTGCGTCTCGAACAGGTGCTGATCAACCTGCTCGGCAACGCGCTCGACGCGGTGGCCGGCGTCGCGGCGCCGGCGATCGAAGTGACGATCGCGGTGTCGGCGGCCACGCTGGCGGTCGAGGTGCGCGACAACGGCTGCGGCATTGCGCCCGACCTGCTGCCGCGCCTGTTCGAGCCGTTCTTCACGACCAAGGAAATGGGGCGCGGGCTCGGGCTCGGCCTGGCGATCTCGTCGTCGATCGCGAGCGACGCGGGCGGTGCGCTGACCGCGCGCAACGCGCCGTCGGGCGGCGCGCTGTTCGTCTTGACGCTGCGGCGCACGCGCACGCATCATCCGGACTCCGTGTCCGAGCCGGCGGGCACGCCGCGCTAGGCGCGCCCCGCCGCCCGCCCGATCGTCGCACGATCGGTATCAACGACGCCGCGCGCGCTGCCGCCGCGCGGCCCGTCAGGAGCAAGTGAGTACGATGGCCAACCGGCTGCAAGTGATCTATATCGAAGACGATGCGCTCGTTCGCCGGGCAAGCGTGCAGAGCCTTCAGCTGGCGGGGTTCGACGTCGCCGGCTTCGAGTCGGCCGAAGCGGCCGAAAAGGCGATCGTCGCGGATACCGCCGGCGCGATCGTCAGCGACATCCGGCTGCCCGGCGCGAGCGGGCTCGACGTGCTCGCGCAGTGCCGCGAGCGCGTGCCCGACGTGCCCGTGATCCTCGTCACGGGGCACGGCGACATCTCGATGGCCGTGCAGGCGATGCGCGACGGCGCGTACGACTTCATCGAAAAACCGTTCGCGGCCGAGCGCCTGATCGAGACGGTGCGCCGCGCGCTCGAGCGGCGCGAGCTCGTGCTCGAGAACCACGCGCTGCGGCGCGAGCTGGCCGGGCAGAACGTCGTCGCGCCGCGCATCATCGGCCGCAGCCCCGCGATCGAGCAGGTGCGCAAGCTGATCGCGAACGTCGCGCCGACCGATGCGTCGGTGCTGATCAACGGCGACACGGGCGCCGGCAAGGAGCTGATCGCGCGCAGCCTGCACGAGCTGTCGCCGCGCCGCGACAAGCCGTTCATCGCGGTCAATTGCGGCGCGCTGCCCGAGCCGATGTTCGAGTCGGAGATGTTCGGCTACGAGCCCGGTGCGTTCACCGGTGCCGCGAAGCGCCGGGTCGGCAAGCTCGAATACGCGTCGGGCGGCACGCTGTTTCTCGACGAAATCGAAAGCATGCCGCTCGCGTTGCAGGTGAAGCTGCTGCGCGTGCTGCAGGACGGCGTGCTGGAGCGGCTCGGCTCGAACCAGCCGATCCGCGTGAACTGCCGCGTGGTGGCGGCCGCGAAGGGCGACATGAGCGAGCTCGTCGCGGCCGGCACGTTCCGGCGCGACCTGCTGTACCGCCTCAACGTCGTGACGATCGCGCTGCCGCCGCTTGCCGAGCGCCGCGAGGACATCGTGCCGCTGTTCGAGCACTTCATGCTCGATGCGGCCGTGCGTTACGCGCGGCCCGCGCCGGTGCTGACCGACCGGCAGCGCGCGAGCCTGATGCAGCGCGACTGGCCCGGCAACGTGCGCGAGTTGCGCAACGCGGCCGACCGCTTCGTGCTCGGCGTGGCCGACATGCCGCAGGAGACGGGCGCGGGCGGCGACGAAGCCGACAACGAGCAGACGCTGAAGGAGCGCATCGAGCAATTCGAGCGCGCGGTGATCGCCGAGGCGTTGAACCAGACGGGCGGCGCGGTTGCCGCGACGGCCGACCGGCTGCATGTCGGCAAGGCGACGCTGTACGAGAAGATGAAGCGCTACGGGTTGTCGGCGAAAGGCGAAACCGAGCGCTGAAAAGCAGACGGACCGCGGAACCGGGTTGCCCGGTCGTGCGGTCCGTCGTGCGGGGAAGGGCGCGGTGCGCGGCCCTTCGAGCCGGACCGGGCGGTGCTCAGGCCGCGTTGCTGCCGAGCGCCTTCTTGAGCAGTGCGTCGAGTTCCGCGAACTGCGGTGCGCCGACGTAGCGCTTCAGGATCTTGCCGTCCTTGTCGACGACGAAGGTCGTCGGCGTGAGCTGCACATTGCCGAACTGCTTCGCGACGCTGCCGTCGTCGAGCGCGACCTTGAACGGCAACTGGCGTGTTTGTGCGTAGTTCGCGACGTACATCGGCGGATCGTAGTTCATCGCGACCGCGACGAATTCCAGACCCTGGCCCTTGAAGCGATTGTAGGTATCGACCATCTGCGGCATTTCCTGCATGCAGGTCGCGCAGCTCGTCGCCCAGAAGTTCACGAGATAGACCTTGCCTTTCAGATCGCCTGCAGTCGAGACCTTCTGGCCCGACAGCAGCGTGAACGTGGCGTCCGGCACGCTGGACTTGCCGTTGAATGCGAAGAAGCCGGCGACGGCGATCGCCGCGACGACGGCGGCGGCGACGATGTAGCGGACGGGGCCGGCGCTGCGCCGGGCGGGAGGCGTGGTGTTCATCTGGTGCTCTCGGAGTCGGTCGATGACGCGGATCAATGCAAAGGACATCGAAATTCGGCGCTCATTTTAGCGCGAATGCGGCGCGCGCACCGGCGGCGGCCACACATCCCGGAATTCACGTTCGGCGGATAATGCCCGTTTTGCCTGCCCGACCCACGCCATGCCGAAGGAAGTCACCGTTTCGTTGCGTCCCCTTTTTCGTCTGCTGCGACACTTCGCCGCGCTCGCGTGCGTGAGCGTCGCGCTGGCCGCGTGCTCGCCGTCGTACGACTGGCGCACGCTGCACAACGATGCCGGCTACACGATCGACCTGCCGGCGAAGCCGACCGTCGAGAATCAGCCGGTGGCGATCGGCGGCGCATCGATGCCGATGCGGATGCAGGCCGCGCACGTTGACGGCGCGGTGTTCGCGGTCGGTACGCTGACGCTGCCGGACGACCGAGACGACACGCGCCGTGCGGCGCTCGAGTTCCTGCGCGCCGGGCTGTCCCGCAACCTCGAAGGCGCGCCGCAGACGGCTGCGGTGCCGGTGCCGCTCGCGGCCGGCGGCGCGGTGAACGGGCTCGAACTGCGTATCGCCGGCGCGGCCGCCGGCGGCGATCGCGCGCACAAGACGATCGTCGCGCGGCTCGTCGCGCGCGGCCGGCACGCGTACCAGGCGGTCGTGATTGCCGACGGGCCGCTCACGCAGGAGCAGCTCGACCAGTTTTTCGGGTCGTTCAAACTCGACTGACGGCGGCCGGCGAGGGCGCTCAGACACTCTGTGACAACTGAAAGTTCATTCGCAGCTTTCGGCGCTAGTCGTCGGATTTTGCGGGTTTTTTTTGGCTATCCACAGCGCATGTGGATAACTTTGTTGAAAAGTTGCCCGAATTTCCCGCTGAGCCACGCCAGACGGCCTTTCGGCCCGTTTGGCGGATCGCTCGCGTTTTGAGAAAAATCAATCAAAACAATGGGATACGGATTCCGTGCCGCAAAGGTCTCGCCGAGCCGGGATCCGGGGCCGGATTCGCGAAATTGTGCATAAGTCAAGTCTTGACAGCCGGATTTTGTCCTCCGAGGGCGTTCAGAGCGCCGTCAGCGCGCGTCGGTAGCGGATCGCTTCGGCGATCTGCGAGGCCGTTGGCAGCGGGTCGCCGGCCAGGTCGGCGATCGTCCGCGCGACTTTCAGCACGCGGTAATACGCGCGCGCCGACCAGCCGAAGCGCTCGCCGGCCTCGCGCAGCAGCCGCTCGCCTTCGTTGGTCGGGCGGCACAGGTCGTCTGTCTCGCGACCGCTCAGCATGTGATTCGTCTTACCCTGCCGATGGAGTTGCAGCGCACGCGCCTGCGCGACCCGCGCCGCCACCGCGGCGCTCGGCTCGCCGGGCGCCGTTACGCGCGTCGCCAGTTCGGCCGGCGACAGCGCGGGCAGGTCGATCTGGATGTCGATGCGGTCGACGAGCGGCCCCGACAGCTTGCGCAGGTAGCGCGCGGCGACGTCCGGCGAGCAGCGGCAGCGCCCGGACGGGTCGCCGTGCCAGCCGCACGGGCACGGGTTCATCGCGGCGATCAGCTGGCACGCGGCCGGGAAGTCGGCTTGCTGCGCCGCGCGCGAGATCGTGATGCGGCCGGCCTCCAGCGGCTCGCGCAGCATTTCGAGCACGTGCCGGTCGAATTCCGGGAGTTCGTCGAGGAACAGCACGCCGAGGTGCGCGAGCGTGATCTCGCCTGGTTGCGGCGGGTTGCGGCCGGTCGGCGGACGGTTGTTCACGACGGACAGCGGGGCCACGGCTGCAATGGTGCTCTATGAGGACGCAGCCGGGCGAACGCTGAGCTTTTATCTGCGGCCGGCGGAATCGGTACATCGGCTGCT
>NZ_JAAGPM010000016.1:0-83358 GCF_017104865.1 Burkholderia sp. Ac-20349 | reverse complement strand
CGATTGCTTTCTCAGGTCCGCCCATAATGGGCTTGCGGACGCTGCGCTCCAGTCGAAATGGCTCGTTCGTCGGCAACAGTTCGAATTGCGCTTCGGCGCGATAGGTCTGCGCGCTGCCGGCTCGCCCTGCGACTTCCTCGATATCGAGCGTGCAGGACACAACCACGTACTCACGATTCGCCGCCTGCTGCGGATGGCCGATGAGCGTAAAGGTGTGGCCGACCGCGAGGCCACGCAGACTTCCTTTGCCGTTTGCCCGCCGCCCGGCACAACGCTGCGCCTCAAGCCGCACACGCGCGAAGTGACGCGCCTCCCGTTCAGTATCGTTCGGCTGGCCCGTCAGCCCTTGCGCGCCGGCGAGCGGCTGACTGTAGTCTCCCCAGTCATAAATCTCGCCATCCGAGCTGGCCGTCGGACGAGGGTCTTCCACGGACACGCCCAGCCTCGCGCGTGGCCGCGTGTAGTCGTAATCCGTGACGCTCACGGCCCCTGTCGTCAATCGACTGGTCACGGACAGCGTGTGGATGTGTTCCTCGTCGATGCGCTGACCACCGGGCGGCAGATAGCGCAAGGTCTCGTAGGCCTCCCCGTGCGGTTGGTGTCCGCCCATCGTGTCGGACAAGACCAGACGGTGATGGCCGTCACCGTGATCGAACCACCACCAGATTCCCCATTCTTCCCAGAGGCGTTGCAGGAACGCCCAGTCGGATTCAAACGTCTGGCGCTGTACGTCGCGTTTCGGGTAGACGCCCCGGAATGCGCCCAGCCGCTTATCGACGGGGTAGGGATACTTCGAGAGCACCGCGTCGGTGATTTCGACGACGGTCATATCCTGAAACAGGCGGCAATCTTGCGTCAGGGTCGCGCGATAGAGCCATGGCCGCAGTTCCAGTTCGTACAGGATCGCATCGCGATCCTGACCGGCAAGCCGGGCCACTTCGACCAATCCGGTGATCTCGCGCGTGCCCGCGCCGATGTTGCCGAGCCCGGCGGCCCCCGCTATCCCCGGAATGAACTGTCCTTTGCCTTCGAGCTGGATCGACACGGTGACTTCCGTGCCGACCATCTTGTCCAGATCGAGATCAGCCGTGCGGCTCGGCGAAATGGCATAGGCGTCGTCGGTGCGCAGCGTGACGAGGTAGCGGCATTCGTTGAGGCGACCGATGGCTTCGGTGCCTTGCAGGCGCACCGGGACGAACACCGGCAGCGCATCCACGCCATAGGTCGGCAGCGACGCACCCGCAAGTGACAGCGTGCGAGCCTGAGCAAAAAGCGCCATTTACTCTGCCCCCGCCGTTCGCAGACCGACGACAGTCGAACCGCACCCAGTCTTGTCGCCGTGATAACCCACGCGTCGGCTGTGATGCGTACGCTGGCCACTCGCCAGCAACGGAAAAACGCCACCACATTTCGGACAACGGACACCATGGCCGTCAAGCGCAACACCGATTCCGAGATGCTTCAGATCACTGGCAGCTTCGATGACGGTGCCGCCATGATCGGTGGAGTCTCCAAGTCGAACCATTTCGAGGCCTTGTGCGTTTTTCATCGATGACACTTTCGAGGAATTGAGTCGCTCTTTTACCTCTCATCAAAGCGCCGCACAATTTTCAAGATGGGATTGGGTAATTTTCGATATTTTAATTAGTAGATCGACTGATAATTTCGTACTTATATGAGTTCGTTGCGAATGTGGCGCGTGTCGAGATTGATGTCACGCCTATGCGATTCACCGCCCGACCTGCTGGTAAGATGGCCCGCAATTCCATCCCGCCCGCACCATGAGTTCCGCACCGACCAAACCCGCGAACCCGAAAAACGCCACGAAGAACGCCGCCCGCGCGACGGGCGACAAGCCGAAGGCGCGCGTGCAGCAGCGCCTGACCTACGTGATCGGCGGTCTCGACCGGCTGCTGCGCCGCCACATGACCGACGCGCTCGCACCGCTTGGCATCACGCTCGCGCAATACACGGCGTTGTCGGTGCTCGAGGCGCGCGGCGCGTCGTCGAACGCGCAACTGGCCGAGCGCTCGTGGATCACGCCGCAATCGGCGAACGAAGTGATGAGCGTGATGGCCGCCCGCGGTTTCGTCACGCGTGAAGCCGACCCGTCGCACGGCCGCATCATCCTGCTGACGCTGACCGACGAAGGCGCAGCGATGCTGCGTGAATGCGAAGCCGTCCTGCGCCCGCTCGAGACGCGCATGCTCGGCGACATCTCCGCCGACACCGCCGCGGACGTGCAGCGCGCGCTCGAACTGTTCTCGCGCAACCTGCGCGGCTGACCGCCTTCCGGACCCATCATCGCGCGGGCCCGTGCGGCCCGCGTTCGCTTTGCCGGTCGCCTGACCGTTCCCCGATTCCGTCGTTTCCGCCGCTTTCCGATCCGGGTTTACACCGGCGCGCGTGCCGCTTGCAATATCAGGTAGCCTGATATTAAATGAAGCCGTCCGCAGCAGGGATGCTGCGCACCAAATCGCACAGGAACGAACGACAGGAACCGATATGAGCAAGTACGACAACCGCTGGCAGACCGTTGAAGTGAAGGTGGAGGCCGGCATCGCGTGGGTCACGCTGAACCGTCCGGACAAGCGCAATGCGATGAGCCCGACGCTCAACCGGGAGATGCTGCAGGTGCTCGACGCGGTCGAGTTCGACGACGAGGCGAAGGTGCTCGTCCTCACCGGCGCGGGCGCCGCGTGGACGGCCGGCATGGACCTGAAGGAATACTTCCGCGAGATCGACGGCGGCTCCGACGCGATGCAGGAAAAAGTGCGGCGCGATGCGTCCGAATGGCAGTGGCGCCGGCTTCGGATGTACAACAAGCCGACCATCGCAATGGTGAACGGCTGGTGCTTCGGCGGCGGTTTCTCGCCGCTCGTCGCGTGCGACCTCGCGATCGCGGCTGAAGAGGCGGTGTTCGGGCTGTCGGAGATCAACTGGGGCATCCCGCCCGGCAACCTCGTCAGCAAGGCGATGGCGGACACGGTCGGGCACCGCCGCGCGCTGCACTACATCATGACCGGCGACACGTTCACTGGCGTGGACGCCGCCGAGATGGGCCTCGTGAACAGCAGCGTGCCGCTCGCCGGGCTGCGCGACGCAACGATTGCGCTCGCTGCGCGGCTGATGGACAAGAACCCGGTCGTGCTGCGCGCGGCGAAGCACGGCTTCAAGCGCTCGCGCGAGCTCACGTGGGAGCAGTGCGAGGATTACCTGTACGCGAAGCTCGACCAGGCGCAACTGCGCGATCCGGAACACGGCCGCGAACAAGGACTCAAGCAGTTCCTCGACGACAAGACGATCAAGCCGGGCCTGCAGGCCTACAAGCGCTGACGCAACCGGACGAGAGACACGCATGGCAGGAGACAACATGACCGACAGACGGATGCTGATCGCCGGCGAGTGGTGCGCCGCCCGCGACGGGCGCACCTTCGACCGATTCAATCCCGCGACGGGCGCGCTGGCGTCGCGCGCGCCGGCGGCCGGCCTGGCCGACGCCGACGCGGCGATCGACGCCGCGCACCGCGCGTTTCCCGCATGGTCGGCACTGGCGCCGACCGAGCGGCGCCGGCTGCTGCTGAAGGCGGCCGACCTGATGGACGCGCGGATCGACGCGTTCATCGCGACCGGCGTGGCCGAAACCGGCGCGACGCCGGGCTGGATCGGCTTCAACGTGACGCTTGCGGCGAACATGCTGCGCGAGGCCGCGTCGATGACGACCCAGATCGCCGGCGACGTGATCCCGTCCGACGTGCCCGGCAACCTCGCACTCGCGATGCGCGTGCCGTGCGGCGTCGTGCTCGGCATCGCGCCGTGGAACGCGCCGGTGATCCTCGGCACGCGGGCGCTGGCGATGCCGCTCGCGTGCGGCAACACGGTCGTGTTGAAGGCGTCCGAGGCGTGCCCTGGCGTGCATGCGCTGATCGGCGCGGTGCTGGACGAAGCGGGGCTCGGCGCGGGTGTGGTCAACGTGATCACGCACGCGGCGGCCGACGCACCCGAACTCGTCGAGCGGCTGATCGCGCATCCGCATGTGAAGCGCATCAACTTCACCGGGTCGACGCATGTCGGGCGCATCATCGCGCGCCACGCGGCCGCCCACCTGAAACCGGTGCTGCTCGAACTCGGCGGCAAGGCGCCCGTGCTCGTGCTGGACGATGCCGATCTCGACGCGGCCGTCGACGCGATCGCGTTCGGTGCGTTCTTCAACCAGGGGCAGATCTGCATGTCGACCGAGCGCGTGATCGTCGCGCGGCCGCTTGCCGATGCGCTCGTCGAACGCCTCGCCGCGAAGGCGCGCACGCTGGTCGCGGGCGATCCGCTGGCCGGCCATCCGCTCGGCACGATGGTCGACGCGGCGGCTGCCGCGCGTGCGGCGTCGCTCGTCGAGGATGCGCGTGCGCACGGCGCGCAGCTGCCGCTCGGCTGCCGCATCGAAGGCGCGACGATGCAGCCGGCGATCGTCGACGGCGTGACGCGCGACATGCGCCTGTATCGTGAGGAATCGTTCGCGCCGGTCGTTGCGATCCTGCGTGTGGACAGCGACGACGAAGCGGTCGCGCTCGCGAACGACAGCGAGTTCGGGCTGTCGGCGAGCGTGTTCAGCCGCGATGTCGCACGTGCGATGGCGGTTGCGCGACGGATCGAATCGGGGATCTGCCACATCAACGGCCCGACCGTGCACGACGAGGCGCAGATGCCGTTCGGCGGCACGAAGGCGAGCGGCTATGGCCGCTTCGGCAGCCGCGCGTCGATCTCTGAATTCACCGAGCTGCGCTGGATTACCGTGCAGACCACGCCGCGTCACTACCCGATATGAGCGAGCCGACGATGAATGATGCAACGCTCGCCAGCGGGCCGGTAAACGACACGGGCGGCGTGCGTTATCGCGCGGCGGCCGTCGCCGTAGGCGCGGCCGAGATTCGTCGCGCGGAAAACGGCGCGTGGTACCTGCGCTCGCGCGAGCCGCTCGGCGACTACCCGACGCGCCTGACCGACTGCCTCGTGAACGGTGCGCAAGCGCATCCCGATCGCGTGCTGGCCGCGAAGCGCGGCGCCGATGGCCGCTGGATCGAGATCACTTACGCGCAGATGCTCGAACGCGCCCGCGCGCTCGGCCAGGGCCTCGTCGATCTCGGGCTGTCGGTCGAGCGTCCGCTCGCGGTGCTGTCCGGCAACGATCTCGAGCATCTGCAACTGATGTTCGCGGCGATGCTGGCCGGCGTGCCGTATTCGCCGATCTCGCCTGCGTATTCGCTGGTGTCGACCGACTACGGCAAGCTGCGTCACACGCTCGGCGTGCTGCGGCCGGGTGCCGTATTCGTCGCCGAGCGCGCGCCGTTTGCGCGTGCGCTCGACGCCGTGTTGCCGGCCGATACGACCCTGATCGTCGCGCGCGATGCCGATGCCGATGCGCAGGGCCGGGTGGTGCCGCTCTCGCATTTGCTCGCCGCCGTCCCGCGCACGATCGACGCGATCCATGCGGCGGTTAGCCCCGACCATCTCGCGAAGATCCTGTTCACGTCCGGCTCGACGAAGCAGCCGAAGGCCGTGCCGACCACGCACCGGATGCTGTGCAGCAACCAGCAGATGCTGCGCCAGACGATGCCCGAACTGACGCGCGAACCGCCGGTGCTGGTCGACTGGCTGCCGTGGAATCACACGTTCGGCGGCAGTCACAACCTCGGCATCGCGCTGTACAACGGCGGCACGCTTTATATCGACGACGGCCGTCCGGTGCCGGGCCGCTTCGACGAAACCGTGCGCAACCTGCGCGAGATCGCGCCGACGATCTACTTCAACGTGCCGAAAGGCTGGGAGGAACTGACGGCCGCGCTCGAACGCGATGCCGGGCTGCGCGACACGTTCTTCTCGCGCGTGAAGCTGTATTTCTTCGGCGGCGCGGGCCTGTCGCAGGCGGCGTGGGACCGGCTCGACCGCGTGACCCATGCGCATTGCGGCGAGCGCATCCGGATCATGGCCGGCCTCGGGATGACGGAGGCGTCGCCGTCGTGCCTGTTCACGACGGGGCCGCTGATGCGCGCCGGCTATATCGGGCTGCCCGCACCCGGCTGCGACGCGAAGCTCGTGCCGAGCGGCGGCAAGCTCGAACTGCGTTTCAAGGGGCCGAACGTGATGCGCGGCTACTGGCACGCGGACGTCGATCCGCGCGACGTGTTCGACGACGAAGGGTATTACCGCAGCGGCGACGCGGGCGTCTTTGCCGATCCGGAGCGGCCGGAGCTCGGGCTGCTGTTCGACGGGCGGCTGACCGAGGATTTCAAGCTGAGCAGCGGCACCTTCGTCAGCGTCGGGCCGCTGCGCGCGAACGCGGTGTCGAGCGGCGCGCCGTACGTGCAGGACGTGGTCGTCACCGGGATCAATCGAGACGACATCGGGCTGCTGGTGTTTCCGCGCGTCGACGCGTGCCGTGCGTTGGCGGCGCTTGCCGCCGATGCCTCGGTGGCCGACGTGCTGCGTGCGCCGGCCGTGCGCACGGTGTTCGAGACCTGGCTCGCCGCGCTGAACCGGCATGCGAGCGGCGGCTCGACGTTCGTCGCGCGCATCCGGTTGATGGACACGCCGCCGTCGCTCGATCTCGGCGAAGCGACCGACAAGGGTTCGCTGAACCAGGCGGCCGTGCAGCAGCATCGCGCGGCGACGATCGACGCGCTGTATGACCCGGCGCGCCGCGATCCCGACGTGATTCACGCATCGGCCTAGCGATATGCATCGGTACACGTAACGACCTGCCGGCCACGCGACCGGCAGGCTTTTTTACGGCCAGTGAATCAGGCTGCCTGATAAAAAGGGCAGCCGTTCGACCGACCCATTGCGCGCCTGCCCGCCCCTGGCCGGTGGCGGCGCGCGCTGCGAGCGGCCCTGCGAGGCACGCCGACGACAACACGACAAGGATTGGAGACACGATGAACACCTACGTTGCCGAAAGACCGGCGGTCGCGACGACACTCGCGCTGTGCTTCGCGATCGCGTTGCTCGAAGGGCTCGACCTGCAGTCGGTCGGCGTGGCCGCGCCGCGCATGGCGCGCGAATTCGGGCTGAGCGTGTCGCAAATGGGGATTGCGTTCAGCGCGGGCACCTTCGGGCTGCTGCCGGGCGCGATGCTCGGCGGGCGGCTGGCCGACCGGATCGGGCGCAAGCGCGTGCTGATCGCGTCGGTCGCGCTGTTCGGGCTGCTGTCGATCGCCACCGCGCAGGCGTCGAGCTTCGCGATGCTCGTCGTCGTGCGCGTGCTGACCGGCATCGGCCTCGGCGGCGCGATGCCGAACCTGATCGCGTTGTCGTCGGAAGCGGTCGAGCCGCGCTCGCGCAGCAGCGCGGTGGCGACGATGTATTGCGGCATCCCGTTCGGCGGCGTGATCGCGTCGCTGATCGGCGTGCTGCTCGCCGGCGATACCGAGTGGCGCCACATCTTCTACGTCGGCGGCGCGGGGCCGCTGCTGCTCGTGCCGCTGCTGGCGATGCTGCTGCCGGAATCGCGCGCGTATCTCGACATCGCCGGCACGTCGGCCGCGCGTACGAGCGTCGCCCGCACGCTGTTCGGCGACGGCCGCACGATTTCAACGCTCGCACTGTGGATCAGCTATTTCTGCACGCTGATCGTCCTGTACTTCCTGCTGAACTGGCTGCCGTCGCTGATGGCCGCGCGCGGGCTCGATCGCGAGCATGTCGGTTTCGTGCAGATCGCATTCAACGTCGGCGGCGGGCTCGGCGCGCTCGGTATCGGCGCGGCACTCGACCGGATGCGCGCGTCGCGCGTGGTCGGCGGCATGTACGTCGGGATCGTGCTGTCGCTGGCCGCGCTGGCGGCCGCGCCCGGTTTCGCATCGCTCGCGGCGGCCGCGTTCGCGGCCGGGATGTTCGTGGTCGGCGGGCAGTCGGTGCTGTATGCGCTCGCGGCGATCTACTACCCGACCGCGATGCGCGGCACGGGTGTCGGCGCGGCGGTGGCCGTCGGCCGGCTCGGTTCCGTCGTCGGGCCACTCGCGGCCGCGACACTGCTGGCCGCCGGCCGCAGCGCGCCCGTCGTGATCGGCGCGAGCATCCCCGTCACGCTCGTCGCGGCCGTCGCCGCGCTGCTGCTGATCCGCCGCCCGCGGGCCGGCGACTGACATCGTTTTCCGTTTTTTCAATGCGTGCCGTCAGAGCGCGCGATTACTCAAGGTCTGGAGACACAACGACATGAACAAAAGCACCAGGAACGGCCTGCTGGCCGCCGGCGCCTGCTGCGCGCTGGCCGCGCCGGCGGCACACGCGCAGTCGAGCGTGACGCTGTACGGCATCATCGATACGGGCGTCGAATTCGTGTCGCACGCGAACGCGGCGGGCGACCACGTGGTGCGCATGCCGGCCGTGACGGGCGAGTTGCCGTCGCGCTGGGGGCTGCGCGGCGCGGAGGATCTCGGCGGCGGCTATCAGGCGGTATTCACGCTGGAAAGCGGCTTCAACGTGCGCGGCGGCGATCTCGGCCAGGGCGGGCGGTTGTTCGGGCGGCAGGCGTTCGTCGGGCTGAAGGGCGGCTTTGGCACGCTCGCGTTCGGCCGCCAGTACACGATGACCTACCTCGCGCTGCAGGGCGCGGACATCATCGGCCCTGACATCTACGGGCTTGGTTCGCTCGACGCGTACGTGCCGAACGGGCGCGCCGACAACGCAGTGACCTACATAGGCACGTACCGCGGCGTGACGCTCGGCGCCGCGTATTCGTTCGGCCGCGACGGCGCAGGCACCGGCAACTCGCCGGGGCAGGGCACGTGCGCGGGGCAAGTGCCGGGCGACGCCGTCCAGTGTCGCAACTGGTCGGTGATGCTCAAGTACGACAGCGCGTATTTCGGTGCGGCGGCCTCGTACGAGGAACAGCGCGGCGGCACCGGCGCGGCCGCGAACTTTTTCGACGGCATCGCGCCGGTCGCTTTCACCAGCAGCGGCGGCAAGGATTCGCGCACGCACGTGAGCGCGTACGCGCAGGCGGCGGGCGCGCGGATCGGCGCGGGCTGGATCGGGCGGCGCGTATCGACCGGTTCGCCGGCCGCGGCCGGCGCGCATTCGGACTTGTTCTTCGTCGGTGCGTCGTATGCGGTCAAGCCGGATTTCGTCGTCGACGGCGAAGGCTACCGGATCGTCAACAGCGCACACGACACACGCGCGACGATGGCGACATTGCGCGCGACTTATCTGCTGACGAAGCGCACGTCCGTCTACGCGCAAAGCTCGTATCTGTGGAACAGCGCGCATGCACGCTACGCGGTCAGCGGCGGCGGCGCGGGTACGACGCCCGGCGAAGGAATGGGGCAGCTCGGCGCGATGGTCGGCATCAAGCACATGTTCTGAGTCGACTGCCTGACGAACGGGAGCTATCTTGAACAGACATTCTGCATTCCTCTGCATTGCGCCAATCACCGCTGCGATGCTCGCTGGTTGCGGCGGCGACGATTCGGTGAATGCCGCCCCGACGCACCTGAGCGCCGCGACACCGGCCGCGATGGCGCAGACCTGCGACGTGCTCGCCGCGACGCTCGCGTATGCGAACACGTCGTTCACGTCGGTGACGACCGCGGCCGCCGGCGCGCTCACGGTGGCCGGCAAGCCGATCGCCGAGCACTGCGTGATCGAAGGGAAGATGAACGAGCGCGTGAGCGCGGTCGACGGCAAGACCTATGCGATCGGCTTCGAGATGCGCTTGCCGAAGGCGTGGAACGGCCGCTTCTTCTACCAGGCGAACGGCGGGCTCGACGGCAACGTCGTGACCGCGACCGGCGAGATCGGCGGCGGCGGGCCGCTGACCGACGCGCTGAACCAGGGCTTCGCGGTGATCAGCTCGGATTCCGGGCACAGCGCCGCGCAGAATCCGCTGTTCGGCATCGATCCGCAGGCGCGCATCGACTACGGCTACGGCGCGGTCGATGCGCTGACGCCGATGGCGAAGCAGGTGATCCGGCTCGCGTACGGCAAGGCGCCCGACCGCAGCTATTTCGACGGCTGCTCGAACGGCGGCCGTCACGCGATGGTCACGGCGGTGCGCAACCCGGCCGACTACGACGGCATCATCGCGGGCGATCCGGGCTTTCATCTGCCGAAGGCGGCGATCGGCGAGATGGTTGGTGCGCAGCAGTTCGCGAAGATCGCATCGGCGACCGGATCGAACGGGCTGCCCGATATCCGCAGCGGCTTCACCGACGCGGAGCGGCAGTTCGTCGGCGCGAAGATCCTCGAGCAATGCGATGCGCTCGACGGCGCGGCCGACGGGATGGTGCAGGACGTCGCCGCGTGCCAGGCGCACTTCAGCGTCGAGTCGGACATCCCGACCTGCGCGAACGGCACGCGCACCGGTGCCTGCCTGACGACCGCGCAAAAGACTGCGCTCGAGAACGTGTTCACGGGCGCCCGCAACAGCGCGGGCACGGCGCTCTACGCGGGCTTTCCGTACGATCCGGGCATCGCCGGCAGCGGCTGGGCCGCGTGGAAGCAGTCGAATTCGATCACGCTCGACCCGGCCGCGATGGCGTTCACGTTCATGACGCCGCCGAAAACCGCCGCGACGCTCGCGAACCTGCCCGGTTTTGCGCTCGCCTTCGACATGGACAACGACGCGCCGGCGATCTTCGCGACCAGCGGCGTGTACACGCAATCCGCGTGGTCGTTCATGACGCCGCCCGACGAGACCAACCTGTCCGCGCTGAAGGCGCGCGGAGCGAAGCTGCTCGTCTATCACGGCACCGGCGACCCGGTGTTCTCGTTCGACGACACGCGCGACTGGTACACGCGGGTCGCGCAGGCGAACGGCGGCGATGCGTCGGATTTCGCGCGTTTCTATCCGGTGCCGGGGATGAACCACTGCTCGGGTGGGCCGGCAGCCGACCAGTTCGACCTGCTGACGCCGCTCGTTGCGTGGGTCGAGCAGGGGCAGGCGGCCGGCGCGGTGGTGGCCACCGCGCGCGATGCGACGAACGCGGTGCCGAATGCGGATGTGCCCGCGTCCTGGGGCGCGGGACGCACGCGGCCGCTGTGCCCGTATCCGCAGGTGGCGCGCTACAACGGGTCGGGCGACGTGAATTCGGCGGCCAGCTTCAGCTGTCGCTGACGTAGCCGTCGATGGGAGGCGACCGGCGCATGCAAGCGCCGGTCGCCTCATGTGTGCAACCGCTCACTTACTCGCCCGGTTCGACCGGCACCTCGAGCCCGACCTTCACGCGGCTCATGCTCACCAGCGTCTTGAACCGCTTCACGTTGTTGTTCGCGAAGAACAGCTCGCGCGTGAGCGCGTTGTACTGATCCATGTTGCGGACGGCGAGGATCAGCACGAAATCCCATTCCCCGGTCACGTAGTAGCACTGCTGGATCTGCGGGCAGCGCTCGAAAGTCCGCTTCATCGCGTCGAGCTGGTCGATCTGCTCGCTTTCGACTTCGACGTTGACGACGATCGTCAGCGGATGATCGACCTTGTCCGGTGCGACGATGGCCGTGTAGCGCTCGATCACGCCGTCGTCCGCGAGACGCTTCAGGCGCCGGTTCACGGCGGCGGTCGACAGGTTGACGCGCGCGCCGAGTTCGCTTTGCGGCGTCTGCGCGTCGCGCTGGAGTTCCATCAGCAGCTTGCGATCGAACGCATCGAGTGGGGTGGTCATGATGGCGCGTGAAGCCTCGAAAGAATGAGAATTTTTTGCGTGACGGCCGCCGAATTGGCGATTTTATTGACCCGCGCGCGCAATATTATTTTTCGAACCGGCGGCGCGTGCAACCCGTGCGCGCCCGACCCGAACCGACTCACGGAGTGCTGCCCGCCATGCTGATCGCCAACCCCCGCGCATCGCGCGCCGCCTATCCCCACGCGCTGCGCCGCGTGATGAACATCGCCTCGGCCGACGAAAGCGGCGCGTGGCTGTCGCACTGGCCGCTCGTCGGCAACGCGCGCACGCCGCTGCGCGCGCTGCCGGATCTCGCCGCGCGGCTCGGCGTCGCGAGCGTCAGCGTGAAGGACGAGTCGTGCCGCTCGCCGCTCGGCAGCTTCAAGGCGCTCGGCGCGCCGATCGCGCTGGTGCGGCTCGTGAAACGCCTGCGGCGCACGCAGGATCTCGATCCGCAAGGGCTCGTCACCGGCCGCTACGCGGCGGAACTGGCCGACCTGACGGTGATCAGCGCGACCGACGGCAATCACGGCCGTGCGCTCGCCGCCGCCGCGCGCGCGATCGGCTGCGCGTGCGTGATCGTGCTGCACGCGAACGTCGAAGCCGAGCGCGAGCGCGCGATCTCGGCGTACGGCGCGCGGATCGTGCGCATCGAGGGGAACTACGACGAGTCGGTCATCTGCGCGGCGCAGCTCGCGCAGGAGAATGGCTGGTATGTCGTATCGGATACGTCGTACGACGGCTACGAAGCGATTCCGCGCGACGTGATGCAGGGCTATGGCGTGATCGCGGCCGAGGCCGCCGCGCAGGCGGCGCAGGACGACGGGCGGCCGTTCACGCATGTGCTGCTGCAGGGCGGCGTGGGCGGCCTCGCCGCGGGCGTCGCGAGTTATCTGTGGGAGCGCGACGGCGTGCAGCGCCCGCACTTCATCGTGGTCGAGCCGCGCCAGGCCGACTGCCTGTACCAGAGCGCACTGGCCGGGCGCGCGACCAAGGCGAGCGGCAGCGTCGATTCGGTGATGGCCGGGCTCGCGTGCGGCGAGGCGTCGCCGCTTGCGTGGGATTTCCTCGAGATGTGCGTCGACTACTTCATGCTGATCGACGACGAGGACGCGGTGCAGGCGATGCGCGGCCTCGCGGCCGGCAGCGAACGCGACGTGCCGCTCGTGGCCGGCGAATCGGGCGCGGCCGGCGTCGCGGGGCTCGAGGTGCTGATGCGCGACCCGGTGCTCGCGCGGCAGGTGGGGCTCGACGCGCATTCGCGCGTGCTGGCGATCAATACGGAAGGCGCGACGGCGCCGTCCGTGTATCGGCAGTGCGTCGGCGAGACGGCCGACGCGGTGCTCGCGCGGCAGCGCGCGTGGCTGGACCGCGCGGCGGTCGCAGCCTGAACGACATCCCGACCGATTCCGACCGATCCCGGCCGATCCCGACCGACTACGACTGACGAGGCAAACGCCATGGACGCAATCGAAGAAAGCACGCTGCAGGGGCAATTGAAGACCTGGCGCCGCCATCTGCACCAGCATCCGGAGACGGGTTTCGAAGAAGTGAACACGTCGGACTACGTCGCGCGCATCCTGACGACGCTCGGGCTCGACGTGCATCGCGGGATCGGCGGCACAGGGCTCGTCGCGAACCTGACGGCCGGCACCGGCAAACGCGCGATCGGCATCCGCGCGGACATGGACGCGCTGAACATCGCCGAGCACGCGCCGGGCCGCGAATACGCATCGTGCACGCCCGGCAAGATGCATGCGTGCGGGCACGACGGCCACATGTCGATGGTGCTCGGCGCCGCGCAGCTGCTGGCCGAGCGCAAGGATTTCGACGGCACCGTGCGTTTCATTTTCCAGCCGGCCGAGGAGCATGGCCGCGGCGCGAAGGCGATGATGGCCGACGGGCTGTTCGAGCGCTTTCCGGTCGACGCGATCTTCGGCGCGCACAACATGCCGGGGATGCGTGCGGGCACCTTCTCGACGCGCGCGGGCGGCATCATGGCGAGCGAAGACAACTTCGTGATCCGGATCGACGGACGCGGCACGCATGCGGCGCGCCCGCACATGGGCATCGATCCGATCGTGATCGGCGCGCAGGTCGTGCTCGCGCTGCAGACGATCGTGTCGCGCAATCTCGATCCGGGCCAGCAAGCCGTGATCTCGTGTACGGAGTTCATCACCGACGGGCTGCGCAACGTGCTGCCGTCGACCGTGACGATCAAGGGCGACACGCGCAGCTATTCGCGCGACGTGCAGGCGTTGCTGGCCACGCGGATGCGCGAGATCAGCGAAGGGATCTGCCGCACGCACGGCGCGACTTGCATGTTCGACTACACGCACGAGTTCGCGCCGACGGTGAATTCCCCGGAATGGGTCGACACGGCCGTGCAGGCCGCGGCGCAGGTCGCGGGCGCCGACGCGGTGAACGCCGACGTGCAGCCGATGATGATCTCGGAGGATTTCGGCGCGTTCCTGCAGGCCGTGCCCGGCAATTTCGTGTTCATCGGCAACGGCGAGGCGGCCGGGCGCGGCGGCGTGCCGCTGCACAACGCGGGCTACGATTTCAACGACGAGATCCTGCCGGTGGGCGCGCGGTATTTCGCGGAAGTGGCGCGGCGGGCGCTGCGCGCCGCGTAACGGATGACAATTCAGGCCGCCACGCGCCCGCGTGGCGAGGCCGTCATGCTTCGGCCGCGCGCTTGCCCTGCGGGTCGGCCGTGCCCGTCGTCCGGTCGAGGATGGCGAGCACTTCGCGCGCGGTGTTCTCCGAATGGCTGCGCAGGATCTGCGGCAGCACCGCGTGGTCGGGGTCGGCGAGCGCGGCCATGATTTCGTCGTGCTCGTGCAGCGACTCGGCCCAGCGCAAGGTATCCGCGTTCGCCGCGCCGCGCGCGCGATGCACCTTCGACATCAGCGACGCGTAGATGCCCGACAGCACGGGGTTGCCGGCCGCGTCGACGATCATCTGATGAATCTGCTGGTTCAGCCGGAAATACTCGACGCGCTTGCCGGCCTCGTGGCATTCGACCATCCGCCGGTGCTTCGCCTGCAGCGCGGCGAGCGTCGCCGCGCCGATCCGCCGGCGCAGCAATTCGCCGGCCATCGCTTCCAGGCCGTGCAGCAGCTCGAAGGTCGAGATCAGGTCGTCGAGGTCGATCGACGCGACGCGATAGCCGATGTACTGGCGGTGCGTGACGGCCCCTTCCGCGACGAGCACCTTCAGCGCTTCGCGCAGCGGCGTCTTCGACACGTCGAACGCGAGGCTGAGCTCCTTCTCGTCGATCCGCGCGCCGGGCGGCAGCTCGCCCTCGTCGATCATCACGCGCAGGCGCGCGGCGATCTCCGCGGCCATGCCGCGGGTGCGCAGAAGCAGGGGATTGCGGGGTGTCTGGCTCATGATGGTGCAAGCTTATCACGATCCCGGTGCAGGCCAAGTTCGCCGATAACGTAAACATAATTCCAATAAAACCAATCGTTTACACCATGTGTAATTATAAATTTCTAATCCTATACTCGGCTCCACGTTGCGCGACGTTCCGACCATCCTCGTTCAATCCTGGAGTCCGTCCATGTCTTCAACCTCCGGTGTCGCCGCCTTGACGGTCGGCAAGTCCGCCGTCCGCTGGAAGATATTCGTCGTCATGCTGAGCCTGATCGCGATCAACTACGTCGATCGCGCGTCGCTGTCCGTCGCCATGCCTTACATCTCGCAGGAGTTCAACATCGGGCCTGCGATGGAGGGTCTGATCCTCAGCTCGTTCTTCTGGACCTACGCGGTGATGCAGATCCCGGGCGGGATGCTCGCCGACCGCTTCAAGCCGCGCATCGTGATCGCGACGGCCACCGTGTTCTGGGGCTTCTTCCAGGCGATCGCGGCGCTGTGCACGAACGCGCCGTCGCTGCTGCTCACGCGCCTCGGCCTCGGCGCGGCCGAAGCGCCGATCTATCCGGCCGGCGGCAAGCTCAACGCGATCTGGATGACGCAGACCGAGCGCGGCCGAGGCGCCACGCTGCTCGACGGCGGCGCACCGCTCGGCGCGGCACTGGGCGCGGTGCTGATCGCCGGGCTGATCGCGCTGCTCGGTTCGTGGCGGCTCGCGTTCGCGGTGGCCGGCGTCGGCACGGTGCTGGCCGGCGTGGTCGCGTGGTACTACATCCGCAACACGCCGCGCGAGCATCCGGGCGTCAACGATCTCGAAGCCGACTACATCGAGGCGTCGCACGCGAGCGATCTCGCGGCCGAGCCGGCCGGCGCGTCGGGCCGTTCGCGCGACTTCTTCAAGTACCGCTCGGTGTGGTGCATGTTCTTCGGCTGGATGTGCTTCAACAGCGTGTTCTACGGGTTGCTTACGTGGATGCCGAACTACCTGCACAAGGTGCACGGCTTCGACATCAAGCAGATGGGCGGCTCGACCTTCATCATCTTTTTCAGCGGCTTCGTCGGCGAACTGCTCGGCGGCTGGATCGCCGACAAGTGGAAGGCCGCGGGCGGCCGCCCGAACGTCGTGATGCGCACGCTGTTCGGTATCGCCGCGGTGATCGCCACCGTGTCGATCTTCTCCGTCGCGTACGTGAAGGACCCGATCGTGTGCGTCGCGCTGCTGTCGTCGACGCTGTTCTTCCTGCGCTGGTGCGGGCTGTACTGGTGCATCCCGTCGTCGCTCGGCACGCGCAACAAGATCGGCTTCCTCGGCGGCCTGATGAACCTCGGCGGCAACATCGGCGGCGTCACCGTGCCGATCGTCGTCGGCGCGATCGTGCAGTTCACCGGTTCCTATTTCCTTGCGCTGATGGTGTTCGCGGCGGCCGGCGTCGGCCTGCTCGTGTGCTCCAGCGCGATCGACTACGAAAGCAAGCTCCCGGTCTGACCGACCCTTTTCACTGGTAGAGAGAAACCCATCATGAAAAAACGTACGCTGCTCGGCATGCTCACGCCGTCTTCCAACACCTCGCTCGAACCGCTGACGAGCGCGATGGTCGCCGGCCTGCCGGGCGTGTCCGCGCACTTCGCGCGCTTCCCGGTCACCGAGATCTCGCTGACGGGCCAGGCGCTCGGCCAGTTCGACGACGACAAGATCATCCAGGCCGCGATGCTGCTCGCCGACGCGAAGGTCGACGTGATCGCGTGGAACGGCACGTCGTCGGGCTGGCTCGGCTTCGAGGCCGACGAGCGGCTGTGCGAGCGCATCACCGCGGCGACCGGCATTCCGGCCACCACGTCGGTGCTCGCGCTCAACGAGATCCTGAAGAAGACGAACGCGCACGAGTTCGGCCTCGTCACGCCGTATCTCGACGACGTGCAGACGAAGATCGTCGACAACTACCGCCGCTCGGGCCTGAACTGCATCGCCGAGCGCCACCTGAACCTGAAGGTCAATTTCTCGTTCTCCGAAGTGGCGGGCGACACGATCGGCGACATGGTGCGCGAAGTCGCGAAGGCCGGCCCGCGCGCGATCTCGATCTTCTGCACGAACCTGAACGCCGCGCATCTCGTGCCGGCGCTCGAGGAGGAGACGGGCATCCCGATCTACGACACGATCTCGACCGTCGTGTGGAAATCGCTGCAGCTCGCCGATTACGACACGCGGCAGGTGAAGGGCTGGGGGCGGCTCTTCAGCGACGTGATCTGAGGCGCGCGCCATGTCGAACGATCTCGATTTCGTGATCCGTCACGCGGACGTCGTGACGGCGGCGGACCGGTTCTCGTGCGACATCGGCATTCGCGCGGGGCGCGTGGCCATGCTCGGCCACGGGCTGCCGCGCGCGCCGCGCGAGCTCGATGCGAGCGGGATGCTCGTGATGCCGGGCGGCGTCGATGCGCACTGCCACCTCGACCAGCCGATGCCCGACGGGCTGCGGATGGCCGACGATTTCCTGTCCGGCACGCGCTCGGCGCTGTGCGGCGGCACGACCACCGTGATCCCGTTCGCCGCGCAGGCGAAGGGCCAGTCGCTGCAGGCGGCCGTCGACGACTATCACCGGCGTGCGGAAGGGCGCGCGCTGGTCGACTACGGCTTCCACCTGATCGTCTCGGATCCGACGCCGCACGTGCTGGCGGAAGAGCTGCCGCGGCTGATCGCGAACGGCTATACGTCGTTCAAGGTGTACATGACCTACGACGATCTGAAGCTGAACGACCGGCAGATGCTCGACGTGCTGTCGGTCGCGCGCGAGCATGGCGCGCTGGTGATGGTGCATGCGGAGAATTCCGACTGCATCGGCTGGCTGACCGAACGGCTGCTCGGCGACGGCCACGTCGCGCCGCATTTCCATGCGCACGCACGGCCGGCCGTGGTCGAGCGCGAGGCGACCCACCGCGCGATCGCGTTCGCGGAACTCGTCGACGTGCCGATCCTGATCGTGCACGTGTCGGGCGCCGAGGCGATCGAGCAGATCCGCTGGGGGCAGTCGCGCGGGCTGCCGATCCTCGCCGAAACCTGCCCGCAATACCTGTATCTGACCGCCGCCGATCTCGGTCACGATGGCCACGACGGCTACGAAGGCGCGAAGTGCGTATGCAGCCCGCCGCCGCGCGATCCGGCGAACCAGCAGGCCGTGTGGAAGGCGCTGAAGCAGGGCGTGTTCTCGGTGTTCTCGTCCGATCACGCGCCGTTCAACTACGACGATCCGTGCGGCAAGCATCCGGGCGGGCATCCGGTGTCGTTCGACCATATCCCGAACGGCATCCCGGGGCTCGAGACGCGGCTGCCGCTGCTGTTCAACGGCGTGCGCGAAGGGCGGCTGTCGCTGCACGAGTTCGTCGAGCTGACGTCGCTGCGGCCCGCGAAGCTGTACGGGCTGTATCCGCGCAAGGGCACGATCGCGATCGGCGCCGATGCGGATATCGTCGTGTGGGATCCGGACAAGCGCGTGCGGATCGCGAATGCATCGCTGCATCACGCGGTCGACTACACGCCGTACGAAGGGATCGAGGTGACGGGCTGGCCGCGTCATTGCCTGTCGCGTGGCGAACTGCTCGTCGAGGACGGCCGGCTGCTCGCGGCCGAGCCGGGGCGCGGACGCTTCCTCCCGGCCGGCAAGCCGTGCCTGGATTGACGTTCGATGCGACGGAACGAGGAGCGCCCGCGCGACGCGCGGGCGTCATCCGTATCAAACGATTGTGAAGGAGCGGACATGAGCGTTTCCCACGCAATGCGGCGCCTCGTGGCGGCGACCGTCGTCGCCGGTTCGTGCGGCGGCTCGGCGCTGGCCGCCGGCGATGCGCCGCAGGACATGCCGAGCGTCGTGCCCGAATCGGTCGGCGTGGATTCGGCGCCGCTCGTGCGGCTGTCCGAATGGCTGCGCCGCGACCGGATGGACGTGCGCAGCCTCGTCGTCGTGAAGGACGGCAGGATCGTGTTCGAGCGTTACGGCGATGGCCTCACGCGCGACAACAACTACGAGCTGTATTCGGTGACGAAGACGGTCACCGCGCTGCTCGCCGGCATCCTCGACGGCGAGGGCAAGCTCGGCCCGGCGACGAAGGTCGCGCCGCTGATCGCAGCCGCGCGCCCCGATCTCGCGGCTGAACTCGCGGACAAGCAGGACATCGAGCTGCGGCACCTGATGGCGATGTCGAGCGGGCTGCGCTACACGACGCGCGAGGGCACCGATCCGCTGTACTACGACGCGCCGGACCGGCTGCGCGTCGCGGTGACGAGCCGCGCGGCGCAGCCGCCCGGCAAGCAGTTCGACTATATCGACGTGAATCCCGTGCTGGTCGGCACGGCCGTGTCGATCGCCGCGCGCGAGCGCGAGGACGAATTCGCGCGCAAGCGGCTGTTCGAGCCGCTCGGCTTCGCGCATTACCGCTGGAGCGGCGCCGACGGCACGGGCGCGGTGGCCGGCGGCTGGGGCCTGCGGCTGCGTGCCGTCGACATGGCGAAGCTCGGCATGCTGCTGCTCGATCAGGGCCGCTGGAACGGCCGGCAGGTCGTGCCGGCCGATTGGGTCCGGCAGATGACCACGCCGTCGCCGGCTGCGGCGGATTACGGTTACTACTGCTGGATTCACCACGTGGTCGAGCACGGCACGCCCGAGTTCGGCGCGATGGGCTTCAAGGGGCAGTTCATCACGGTGCTGCCCGCGCAGCGCGCGGTCGTCGTGATGACGAGCCTGCTGCCGACCGACGGCGGGCTGCGCGATGCGACCTATCTGAACCTGTATCGCAAGATGGTCGGCGACTACATCCTGCCCGCGCTGACGCCGGCGCAGCCGCCGGTCGAGCGCGCGGAAACCACGCAGGCGCTGCGCGACGAACTCGCGCGCAGCCGGCAGACGAAGGGCGTGCCCGGTACCGCCGCCGCGTTCAACGACGCACCGGAGATTTGATGAGGATGACGAACATGATGGCCGGCTCGGCTGCGTGGCCCGACGTGCGGCGGCCCGCCTCGCGCGCCGTGCCTTTCATGCGACGGCTGCTCGCGCGGCTCGCGGCGCTGCTGATCGGCGGCGGTGCGTTCGCGCCCGCGCTTTCTGCCGCACAGGCGGCCGATGCGTCGCTGCTGTTGCATGAAACCGGCATCGCCGCCGCCGCGCCGGAGGAGGTCGGCGTCGATTCGCGGCGGCTCGTCGATCTGTCGCGCTGGATCCGCGAGCAGAAGCTCGACGTGTACAGCCTGCTGATCGTGAAGGACGGCAAGCTGATCTTCGAGCGCTACGGCGCCAATGCGTCGCGCGACGCGACCTACGAGCTGTACTCGGTCACGAAGGCGGTGACGTCGCTCGTCGCGGGCATCCTCGTCGATCAGCGCGCGGTGCATCTCGACGATCCGGTCGCCGCGCGGCTTGCCGCGTGGCGTCCCGACCTCGGCGGCGCGCTCGCGGACAAGCGCGATATCCAGCTGAAGCATGTGCTGTCGATGTCGAGTGGCCTGCACTACGACTTCAGCCCGAAGGACGATCCGATCTACTACACCGCGCCGGACCGGCTGAAGCTCGCCGCGTCGGCGCAGCCGAAGGTCGCGCCGGGCACCGAGTTCGAGTACACCGACGTCAACCCGATCCTGGCGTCTGCGATGTTGAGCGCGGCCGCGGGGGAGCCGGTCGAGCGCGTGGCGCAGGCGCGTCTGTTCGGCCCGCTGGGCATGAAGCACGCGGCGTGGGAGCGCGCGGACCGCACGGGGCTCGTGTCGGCCGGCTGGGGGCTGCGGCTGCGCGCGATCGACATGGCGAAGATCGGCATGCTCGTGCTGGACGGCGGCCGCTGGCAGGGGCAGCAAGTCGTGCCGCGCGAATGGATTGAGCAGATGACGTCGCCGGCCGTGTCGCCGCATTTCGGCTACTACTGGTGGATCAACAACATCGTCGACAGCGAGCCCGAGTTCGACGCGATGGGCTTCAAGGGGCAGTTCATCACGGTGCTGCCCAAGCGCAATACGGTGATCGTGATGACGGGCGTGCTGCCGGTGGACGGCGGCCTGCGCGACGCGGAGAACGTGAAGCTGTTCCGCCGGATGGTGAACGGCTATATCCTGCCGGCGCTCGACGGGGGCGCGGCGGGGCCGGCTACCGTCGAAACGCGCGCGGTGCTGCACGACGAACTGGCGCTGAGCGCACGAACCGAAGGCGTGCCGGGCACGCAGGTCGATCCGACCGATCTGCCGAAGTAGGCTGGATGGCGGTGCGTCCGTGCGGGCTTCCATCGAGACGCGCTCAGTGCTGCATGGCGAACTCGCGTTGAGCGCGCGCGCCGAAGGCGTGCCGGGTCCGGAGATCGATCCGACCGATCTGCCAAAGCAGGCGGGAGGTGGTGCTTGGCGGCGAATGCGCCCGGCCCGCGCGATCGCGAGCCGGGCGCGCGCGGCGTCAGACCAGTTCGCCCAGGCACGCGTCGAACTGCGCGACGAGGCGATCGACGTCGTCGGCCGTCGTCTGCGGGCACACGAGCATCATGTTGTGGAACGGCGTGATCAGCACGCCACGATTCAGCAGGTACAGGTGCACGATGTGCTCGAGTTCGCTGTCGAGCTGCGCGCCGGCGAGCGTGCCGTTGCGCGGCGGCGTGGGGGCGAACTGGAACTCGGTGCGCGCGCCGATGCGCGTCACGCACCACGGCAACCCGCGTTTCGCGATCGCCTGTTCGAGCCCGCCGGCGAGCCGCGCGGCGAGTTCGAACATGTGCGCGTAGGCCGCGTCGGTCGCGACTTCGGCCAGCGTCGCGCGCATTGCATGCATCGCGAGCATGTTCGCGGTGAGCGTCGTGCCGATTCCCGAATGGCCGGGCGGCGCGTTCAGCTTCGCCTGCTTCGCGCGTTCCGCGAATTCGGCGCTGAATCCGTACACCGCGCACGGCACGCCGCCTGCGATCGGCTTGCCGACCACCAGCATGTCCGGCTCGAGATCGTGCGCGACGGCGTAGCCGCCCGGGCCGCTGCTGATCGTGTGCGTTTCGTCGATCACGAGCAGCGTGCCGTAGCGGCGCGTCAGTTCGCGCGCCGCCTCCCAGAAGCCCGGATCGGGCAGCACCATCCCGATGTTCGTCATCGCGGGCTCGGCGAGCACGCAGGCGACATCGCCGCCTTTCAGCGCCGCTTCGAGCGCGGCCAGGTCGTTGAATTCGACGACGCGGGTGTTCGCGAGCAGGTCGTAGGATTGCCCAAGCAGGCTGTCGCGCTGCACCGGGCGGCCGTCGACGAGATCGACGAATACGTCGTCGACCGTGCCGTGATAGCAGCCGTTGAACACGACGATCGTGTTGCGGCCGGTGGCCGCGCGCGCCCAGCGCAGCACGAAGCGGTTCGCGTCGCTCGCGCTCAGCGCGAACTGCCAGACCGGCAACCGGAAGCGGCGCGCAAGTTCGCGCGACACCCAGGCGGCATCCTCGCTTGGCAGCATCGTCGTGTAGCCGCGCGTGGCCTGCTCGATGAGTGCCCGCGCGACGGGTTCAGGCGCATGGCCGAACATCGCACCGGTGTCGCCGAGGCAGAAGTCGGCGTAGCGGTGGCCGTCGACGTCGGAGAACGTCGCGCCGCGCGCTTCCTTCACGTACAGCGAGAACGGCGTCGACCAGTCCTGCATCCAGTGCAACGGCACGCCGAACAGCAAGTGCTCGGATGCTTCCGCGGACAGTGCGCGGGATGTGGGCATCGCTTCGCTGAATGCACGGCGCTCGCGATCGAACAGCGCGCGGGCGCGGATGAGGTCGACTCCGTGACGGGAAGGCAAAGGCAGCTCCTGGGCTGTGAAGATGACGAAGACGATAGCGCGGAGCGCGGGGGGCTGAATAGAGGCGGAATTACCGAGGCGGACGCAGGTGCTCGGACGCGGCGATTGAATGATGCGCACATCGACGTGCGTGAAGCAGGAAAACCCGGCTCATGTTTCCGTTCGATCAAATTTTATTGGGAGATAGCATAGGTGAATGAGATCCGTAATTCTGCATAAAGGTTTTCATGTATTTGTTTCCGGTTTTTCGCAACCTATCGTTGACGCATGTCGTTGCGTAAATATGTCCACATGGCTAGATGAACACTGCCTTACGGGAGGGTGGCGGCAGGGTGGGCCGGTCGGTGAGAGGGCATTGCCGGCCCCATGCGCGCAATGACGGAAATGGCATTCCAAGGGGATATTGCATTCAAATTTCGAGATATTTGAATATCGCATTTGAATGGAGTGGACGGAATGTCGTGTCCGAAGCGAACCGCTAATGGGCGGCGTTCGGATTTCACGAAACGGCCTGAATACGGAATAGAAAAATGAAGATCGGCAAATACCTCATCGCAGCGGGCGCATGCATTGCATTCACCGGCATCGCCCAGGCGGGCCCGACGTCGCCGCAAGCGGTCGTCAAGACGATCCGGCTGACGGCGCACATTGGCGACAGCCTTTTCGTGTCGACACCGGGCGATTCGGCCGCGTATGGCGTGGTCGAGCTGACTGCGACGGACGGCTCGCCGCAGACGTTCGGCGCAACGCTGCCGATCCGCGTATACACGACGAATCCCGACATCCGCGTCGCGTTGCTGCAGCCGCTGAAGCTGTCGAACGGCCGCCACGGCATGACCGACGCGAAGGTCGTGCTGGCGGACAAGGCCGGCGGCGCGGACATCGCGCACGACGGCGCGCGCACGCTCACGCTGGTCAAGCCCGGCATCAACGGTTATGACGAAACCCGCACCCTGACGATCAGCGCCAATGCGCCGGCTACGCGCGGGGCGGCCGGGGTCAACGGAAGCTACCGGGGCGATCTGGTGCTGATGTTCGAACCGGTCGCGTCGGCGGGGGACGATGCGGTCCCGGGCGGCAGGGTGGTGGCGGCAGACAGGTAAGGATTTGGCCGGCCGGGTTGTTGTAATTAAAGTTTTTGCGCATAAACCGACAGTGGCGTGACTTGCCGCTGTCGTATTGCATGGAAAGTGAGTGGGTGCTCACACTTGGGCCGTTGCGTTCGACGCGTGTTCGGCGCCGGTCTATGGTGCGCCGGCGACGCTGCGAATGACGGGAGTGCCGACGCGCGGTGCAGGTGAGCAGGTGCTTGCCTGGCGCTTCCCGTTCGCATCAGCGGCGCGCTACGCCAGTGTCTTGACCATGTGATGCTCGTCGTAGAACCGCCCGTCGACGTACATCGAGCGCGGCTCCGTACCGAACCGGACGAACCCTTGCGACGCATACAGCCGCTCCGCGGTGGCGTTGACCTCGTTCACGCACAGCATCAGCTGCTTGCATTGCCACGCTTGCGCCGCATGCGCGGTCGCGCTTTCGAGCAGCGTTTGCGCGATGCCTTGCCCGCGATACGCGGGATCGACGAACACGCCCCAGATCGTCGCCTTGTGCGCGATCTTCACGCGCGCATCGCGGCGCACGCCGGTGATGCCGACGAGCGTGTCGCCGTCGAACGCACCGAACACGGCACGTTCATGGGTCGGCGTGATGCGCGTCGCGAATTCGTCGACCGGCACCTGCGATTCTTCGTCGAGCGTCGGCAGGAAAGAGGTGGGCGCGGTGTCGACTGCACGCAGGCGAACGGTCTGGAAACGGGCGGCGTCGGCCGCGTCGAGCAGGCGGGTCGTGATCGTCATCGGGGAGTTCCGGTTGAGGGTCGTGCATGCCGGCGCGTGCCGCTGCGGCCGCGGGATGCATCGTCCTTATCGTAATAGGAATCCGGATGCCGCGTCGCGGCGTTCGACGCATTGCGCATCCCGACTGTGTCGGGCGTCGGGTGCCGCGCGGCAGTCTTCAGATCGCGTCGCGCGGCCGCGTTGCATCGCCGTCGACGCAGCACGCGAGCACCTCGGCATCGGTGTCGCCGAGGCTCAGGTACACGTGCCCGACCGCGCTGTCGAAATACAGGCTGTCGCCGGCGCTCAGCCGGTACGCATGGCCGTTCTCGAAGCGCAGCTCCAGCTCGCCGCTCAGCACGAACACGAACTCCTCGCCGCTGTGCCGGATGTAGTCGGCGAAGTCCGACAGCTTGCGCGCATGGATTCGCCCGCGCACGGGCACCATTCGCTTGCCGGTCAGGTCGTTCGCGAGCATCCCGTACGCATAGTTCGGCGTGTCGTAGACCATCTGCTGGCCGGCCGGCGTGAACGACGGCGTCATCGCGCCGGCGGGCGCGGGGCGGCCGAACATCGTGTCGAAGTCGAGCGCGAGCGCATGCGTGAGCGCCGCGAACTTGTCGTAGGTGAGCGCGATGTCGCCGCGTTCGGCTTTCGAAATCGTCGACACCGCGATACCGGAGCGCTCGGACAGTTGCGCGAGCGTCAGGCCGCGCGACTTGCGCGCGTCGCGCAGCCGCGCGCCGACCGTCTGGTGGTCGAGCTGCGGCGGGGCGTCGGTGGGCGGCGGAACGGGAACGGTGGATTTGGGCATGCGGATACGGGGCGCGACGCGCGCGGCGTGAATACGGGTTTTGTCGTATACGAGAATAAATTTTCTCGTATATGATAATTTTCGTCGAAATCGCCGATGGTGGGCGTGACGGCCACTCTAGCATCGGACGACGCGAAACTCGCGGGGCCGGTGCGGCCGGCGTGAACGACACGTGTGCGAATCGGCGCAGCTCGTCCGTGCGGCGGCTGCCCGATCCGGCGCACGGCAGCGGTCTTTCCCAGTCATTTCTCCGGCCGCTCGCGGCCGGGCCCGCGAAGGTGCAATCCATGTCCACTGAAATCAAACGTCTGCAGACCGGCGCACGCATGAGCCAGGTCGTGATCGCGAACGGCTTCGTCCACCTGGCCGGCCAGGTGCCCGATACGGCCGGCGCGCCGATCGCCGTGCAGGCGACCGAAATCCTCACGCGCATCGACGCGCTGCTCGCATCGGCCGGCGTCGACAAGACGCGCGTGCTGACGGCCAACGTGTGGCTCAGCGACGCCGCGCACTTCGACGGGTTCAATGCGGTGTGGGACGCATGGGTGCCGGCCGGCCACGCGCCGACCCGCGCGTGCGTGCAGGCATTGCTGATGAAGCCCGGTCTCGACGTCGAGATCGCCGTGACCGCGCTCGCCTGACGCCCGCGCCGCCCGCCCCGAGGAATTCCCGATGACATTCGACACGCTCGTCCTGGGCGGCGGCATGATCGGCGTATCCGTCGCCGTTCATCTGCAACAGCGCGGCCTGTCGGTCGCGCTCGTCGACCGCAAGGCGCCCGGCAACGAGACGTCGCTCGGCAATGCCGGGCTGATCCAGCGCGAAGGCGTGTACCCGTATGCGTTTCCGCGCGGCTTCGGCACGCTGCTGAAATACGCGTGCAACCGCTCGCCCGACGTCCGCTATCACGTCGGCGCGCTGCCGAAGCTGATCCCGTTCCTGTACCGCTACTGGCGCAATTCGCATCCGGCGCGCCATGCCGAGATCGCGCGCGCCTATGCGCCGCTGATCGAACACTGCGTGACCGAGCATCGCGCGCTGATCGAAGCGGCCGGCGCCGGCGCGCTGCTGCGCGAAGGCGGCTGGCTGAAGGTGTTTCGCACGGCCGCGACGCGCGATGCCGAAACGCGCGACGCCGAGCGCTGGCGCGCCGAATACGGCGTGACCTTCGACGCGCTCGATGCGGCCGCGTTGCGCGACGCGGAGCCGAACCTGAGCCGTGCGCTGGTCGGCGCGCTGCGCTATACGGGCTCCGATTCGATCAGCGACCCGAATGCGCTCGTGACCGCCTATGCGCGTCACTTCGAGCAGCTCGGCGGCCGCATCCTGACCGGCGACGCGCTGACGCTGTCGGCCGCGAACGGCTGGCGCGTCGACACCGCGCAAGGCCCGGTCGACGCGCGCGCGGCGGTCGTCGCGCTCGGGCCCTGGTCGGACCTGCTGTGCGAGCGGCTCGGCTACACGCTGCCGCTCGCGGTCAAGCGCGGCTATCACATGCACTACGCGGCGCAGCCGGGCGCGCGGCTGAACCGGCCCGTGCTCGATGCCGACAGCGGCTTCCTGATCACGCCGATGACGCGAGGTATCCGCCTGACGACCGGCGTCGAGCTCGGCTATCGCGATACGCCGCCGACGCCGACCCAGCTCGCCGCCGTCGAACCGGTCGCGCGCGAGCTGTTTCCGCTCGGCGCGCGCGTCGACGGCGCACCGTGGCTCGGCCGCCGGCCGTGCACGCCCGACATGCTGCCCGTGATCGGCGCGGCGCCGCGCCACCGCGATCTGTGGTTCGCGTTCGGGCATGCGCATCACGGCTTCACGCTCGGCCCCGTGACCGGCCGGCTGGTCGCCGACCTGATGACCGGCACGCAGCCGTTCGTCGACCCGGCGCCGTTTCGCGTCGAACGCTTTCTGCACGGCCGCTGAACCGGCGACCGTGCGCTGCAGCAGGACGGCCGGCGCACGACGCCGGTCGCTCCGGCCAGCGGCTGGCCGATCCGGCTTGCCGCGACGATCAACGACTGGAGACAACATGCAACAGCACACGATGCGGCGCGAACTCGGCGCGCGCCAGATTTCGTTCATGGCCCTCGGCATGGCCATCGGCGTCGGCCTGTTCCTCGGCTCGGCGTCCGCGATCAAGGCGGCCGGGCCCGGCGCGCTCGTCGCCTACCTGATCGGCGGCGCGATGATCTTCCTGATCATGCGCGCGCTCGGCGAGATGGCCGTGCACCGGCCGGTGTCCGGCTCGTTCGGCGCGTATGCGTTCGAATACGTCGGGCCGTTCGCCGGCTACGTGGTCGGCTGGAGCTACTGGCTGCTGATGGTCGGCGTCGGCGTCGCGGAGACGACCGCCATCGGCATCTACATGGGCTTCTGGTTTCCGGACGTGCCGCAGTGGCTGTGGGTCGTGTCGGCGATCGCCGCGATCTCGGCATTCAACCTGCTCAACGTGAAGGTGTACGGCGAGCTGGAGTTCTGGTTCGCGATCGTGAAGGTCGTGACGATCGTGCTGATGATCGCGGGCGGCGCGCTGATCGTGTTCACGGGGATCGGCCACGGCGGCGTGCCCGTCGGCCTGTCGAACCTGTGGCGTCACGGCGGCGTGTTTCCGCACGGCGTGCTCGGGGTCGTGAGCGCGCTGCCGATCGTCGCGTATTCGTTCGCGGGCGTCGAGATGATCGGCCTCACGGCCGGCGAGGCGCGCGAGCCGCAGAAGATGATCCCGCGCGCGATCAACTCGGTGCTGTGGCGCATCCTGATTTTCTACGTCGGCGCGCTGTTCATCATCATGGCGCTGTATCCGTGGCACGAGCTCGGCGAGCATGGCAGCCCGTTCGTGACGACGTTCGAATCGCTCGGGCTGCGGCAGGCGGCCGGCATCGTCAACTTCGTGGTCGTGACGGCCGCGCTGTCGAGCTTCAACTGCATCGTGTTCAGCGGTGCGCGGATGCTGTCGAGCATGGCCGGCAACGGCCTCGCGCCTGCGTCGTTCGCGGCGCTGAGCGCGAGCGGGTCGCCGTCGCGCGCGGTGCGGGCGACCGTGCTGTTCATGTCGGTCGGCGTGGTGCTGAACTACGTGATTCCGGCGCGCGTGTTCGGCTGGCTGATGTCGTTCCTGTCGTTCGACGTGGCCGTGATCTGGGCAATGATCGTGCTGACGCACATGCGGTTCCGGCGCGCGCTGGCTGCGCGCGGCGAGACGGTGGCGTTCCGCATGCCGTATGCGTCGGTCACGTCGTGGATCTGTCTCGTGTTCGTCGCGTTCGTGTTCGTGATGCTCGGCGTCGATCCGACGACACGTGGGTCGCTGTATGCCGGCGCGGCGGTGATGGCGCTGATGGCGATCATCTACCGGCGTTCACGGCACCTGCAGGCGGCTGCGCGGTCGACGCGCGTCGGCCTTGGCGTCGAGCGTGTGTGACGGCCGGGTGTGCTGGTGTTGGGGGGAGCGGTCGTGCGACGGGGGCGCGCTGAAGGCGGGGGCGCGGCGTCGTGGCAATACCGGCGGCGCGTCATGCGCGCCGCGCCACCACGAACGATAAGGATGGCGTGAAGCAGGCGCGCGGTCGCGCCGGACCCGCGCCCGACGTCAACCGCGCAACGATGCGCCCGATCAGGTCAGGCGCACCGGATCGGAATCAATAGCGGGCGAGCTGATTGCCGTTGATCTGCACGCGATCGCCCGGCCGCAGGTTGCCCGGCGACTGCACGTCGAACGAGCGCATCGTGCCGTCGCTGACCTGCACGTCGATCCGGTAGCTGCTCGGGCCTTGCGCGGCACCCATCTGCTGGCCGATCTGGTTGCCGGCCACCGCACCGCCGAGCGCGCCGATCACGGTCGCCGCATCGCGGCCGTGGCCGCGGCCGAACTGGTTGCCCACCAGGCCGCCGACCAGCGCACCGACGACGGTGCCGGCAACGCCCGACGGGCCGACCGAACCGTTGACCGGCTGAATGTTCGAGACGGTGCCGTACTGCGTGCCGTAGCCGTTGCCGTACTGCTGCTGATTGCCGTACTGGTCATACGGCTGCGACCCGTATTGCTGCTGGTTGCCGTACTGATCGTACGGCTGCGGCGCCTGGTTCGGATACGGCTGTTGCTGCTGCACGTAGCCCGGTTGCGAATACGCGGGCTGCGCGTAGCCGGGCGTCGCGTATTGCTGCTGCTGCGGATACCCCGGCTGCGCGCCGTAGTAACCCGGCGCGACGCAGGCGGTCAGCGGAAGCGCCGCGACGGCGACGAGCGAGGCGAACAGAACGGTCTTCGTGGAAGGCATGCGCATCATGATGTTTCCTGCATCGGCAACGGGTCCGCCGACGAATTCCGGGACGGGTGGCGAACTCGGCGTGAGTATAAGGAATGGCCGGAGGCGCGTCCGGTGCGGCCGGGTAACAACGTGTAAAGTCTGTTGCCGCGTAAATCGCCGCCCGGGCGGCGCGCTGAAACGACGGCCGGCGAGGGGGCGAGACGGCCTCCGGACACCCGCTTTCCGGTGATGCCGACGCTGCGCGGCCAGCGGTTTTTGGGTCGCTTTCACCGCGATCCCGCCCCATCGCCGTGCCGGGGCCGGCGGCCGCGCGCGCCGCGCATCGCGAAATCGAATGCGCGGCATCGCGACATTTAATTGGCCTCGGGCGGTGGCGTCCGATATCGTGGCCGGATTCCCTGCCAACGGTCGCGCCGTGCCGGCTGCGGTGCCTTCCCCTGTCCGCGCCGGCGTCGCGCCGCGACCGCCCCACATTCCGAGCCATGACCGAACGTCTCTTCATCAACGCCGTCGACACCGGCGGCCAGCCCATCAACCTCGTCGTCCGTGACGGCCGCTTTACCGCGATCGGCGCCGATTGCACCGCCGCGCCCGGCGCGGAAACGATCGACCTCGACGGCCGCGTCGTGCTGCCCGGCTTCGTCGACGGCCACATCCACCTCGACAAGAGCTTCGTCGGCGATCGCTGGGTACCGCACGAATCCGTCGGCTCGCTGCGCGAGCGGCTCGCGGTCGAAAAGCGCCAGCTCGCGGCGGCGCCGCCGATCGTCGAGCGTGCGAATGCGCTGATCGCGCAGGCCGCCGCATTCGGCACGGTCGCGATGCGGAGCCACGTCGACGTCGATGCGACGACGGGCCTGTCGAACCTGCAGGCCGTGATGGCCGCGCGCGAGCAATGGCGCGGGATCGTCGATATCGAACTCGTCGCGTTTCCGCAGGCCGGCGTCGTCACGTGCCCGGGCACCGCCGAGATCCTCGACGCAGCCGTGCGCGAAGGCGCGGACGTGGTCGGCGGGATCGACCCGACGACGCTCGACGGCGATGCGGACGGCCAGCTCGACATCGTGTTCGGCATCGCCGAGAAGCGCGGCGCGAAGATCGACATCCACCTGCACGAGCCGGGCGAAACGGGTATCGCGCAGCTGCTGCGGATCGCGGCGCGCACGCGCGCGGCGGGGCTCGGCGGCCGCGTGAACGTGAGCCATGCGTACGCGCTCGGCCAGGTGAGCGATGACGACGTGCAGCGCACCGCGGCGGCGCTGGCCGATGCCGGCGTGTCGATCCTGACGAACGCGCCGGGCGACTGCGCGTTTCCGCCGGTGCAAGCGCTGCGCGATGCGGGCGTGCACGTGTTCGCAGGCAACGACAACATCCGTGACGCATGGTGGCCGTACGGCAACGGCGACATGCTGCAGCGCGCGATGATGGTCGGCTATCGGTCGGGCTTCTACACCGACGCAGCGCTCGGCATCGCGCTCGACATGGCGACGCACGCCGGCGCGCGCGTGATCGGCAAGGATAACTATGGAATCGCGGTCGGCTGCGATGCGACGTTCGTCGCGGTGCGTGCGCCGAACGCGGCGGCGGCCGTCGCGGGCGTGCCGGCCGAGCGCTGGGTGTTCCGCCGCGGCGAAAGCGACACGGGCGCGCCGTTCGCCCCCGCGCTGCGCTTCACGCGCTGACCGACCTGAGCGGCGGCACGGCCCGCGCCGTGCCCCGTTCGCATTGACTGCACTGATTGCACTGACCGACCACACCGGAACCGACATGACCAACCTGCTGATCCGCAACGTCCGCCCGAGCGCCGACGCCGCGCTCGACATCCTGATCGAAGGCGATCGCATCGCGCGCGTCGGCCCGTCGCTCGACGCGCCCGCCGGCTGCGCGATCGAGGACGGCGCGGGCGCGCTTGCGCTGCCGGGCCTCGTCGAAGGCCACACGCACCTCGACAAGACGCACTGGGGGATGCCGTGGTATCGCAACCAGGTCGGGCCGCGCCTCGTCGACCGGATCGAGAACGAACGCCACTATCGCGCGACGAGCGGCCATGATGCCGGCGTCGCATCGCTCGCGCTGGCGCGCGCGTTTCTCGCGGCCGGCACGACGCGCATCCGTACCCACGTCGACATCGACACCGAAGCCGGGCTGCGGCATCTGCACGGTGTGCTCGCGACGCGCGAGACGCTGCGCGGGCAAGTTGACATCCAGATCGTCGCGTTTCCGCAATCGGGCGTGCTCAAGCGGCCGGGCACCGACGCACTGCTGTCCGACGCGCTCGCCGCCGGCGCCGATCTGCTCGGCGGGCTCGACCCGTGCGCGATCGAGGGCGATCCGGTCGAGGCGGTGGACGTGCTGTTCGCGATCGCCGAGCGCCACGGCCGCGGGCTCGACCTCCACCTGCACGAGCGCGGATCGATGGGCGCGTACTCGCTCGACCTGATCCTGCAGCGCACGGCCGCGCACGGCATGCAGGGCAAGGTGACGATCAGCCACGGGTTCTGTCTCGGCGATATCGCCGAACGCGAGCGCGATGCGCTGCTGGCGCGGATGGCCGAGCTCGGCGTCGGGCTCGTCACGACCGCGCCCGCGGCGGTGCCCGTGCCGCCGGTGGCCGCGTGCCGCGCGGCGGGCGTGACGGTCATCGGCGGCAACGACGGCGTGCGCGATACGTGGACGCCGTACGGGTCGCCCGACATGCTCGAACGCGCGATGCTGATCGGCATGCGCAACGATTTCCGCCGCGACGATGCGCTCGAAGTCGCGCTCGACTGCGTGACGCACGGCGCGGCGCGCGGTTGCGGCTTCGACGGTTACGGGCTGCAGTCGGGCAGCCGCGCGGACGTCGTGCTGGTCGACGCGCTGACGTTCGCCGAGGCCGTCGTCGCACGGCCGGTGCGGCGGCTCGTCGTGTCGTCGGGGAAGATCGTCGCGCGCAACGGCGCGCTGGTCTGAGTGACACCTGCGCGCGGCGTCGCCCCGGTATGATCCGGTTTTCAGCCGGATCTCCCGGGAGACGACGATGCGACGCACGACAGCGGCACGGGCCGCACGATGGATGGCGGCGGCCCTGTTCGCCGTGAGCGCCGCGCATGCGGTGGCGGCCGGGCCGACGGACGCGCAGCAGGACGCCAACCGGCGGACGGTGCTCGCGTTCTACGAAAAAGGCCTGAACGAGAAAGACGCGGACGCCGCACTCGCGTATGTCGGCGATCGCTACGTGCAGCACAATCCGAACGCGGCCGACGGCCGCGACGGTTTCCGCAAGTTCGTCGCGTTCCTGCGCGACAAATATCCGCAGTCGCACAGCGAGATCAAGCGCTCGTTCGTCGACGGCGACTACGTGATCCTGCACGTGCACGCGGTGCGCGAACCGGGCACGCGCGGCAGCGCGATCATGGACATCTTCCGGCTCGAGAACGGCAAGATCGTCGAGCACTGGGACGTCAATCAACCCGTGCCCGAGCAGGCCGCGAACGGGAACACGATGTTCTGACGGATGCCGGTCGTGTCGACGCGCCCCGCGATCTCATTGCATCGGCCGTGCCGGCGCGGCGGCGGCGTCCTTCACATTGCCGCCGCATCCGGCTTTCTTGCTACTCCTCGAGCTCCAGCATCGTCGCGAGCGACTTCGTCAGTTCGCTGACCATCGGGTCGGCCGTGGGTCGATGCAGGATCGCGATGTCCATGTGCTCGATCGGTGCGAAGCCCTGCTTCGCGGTCAGCACGACGTGCTCGTCCGTCACCACGCGCGCCGGCAGCACGCTGATGCCGAGCCCGTCCGCGACGGCGGCCTGGATGCCGCTCAGGCTCGACGTCGTGAAGCTGATCCGCCAGCGGCGGCCGCGCTCCTCGATCGCCTTGATCATGTCGTCGCGATAGAGCCCGCGCGGCGGGAACACGACGATCGGCACCGGATCGAGATCGATCGACGGATGCTTCGCGCTGTCGATCCAGCGCAGCTTCTCGGGCCAGCGCACGACGGCTTCGCGGCTGTCGCGCCGCTGCTTGATCAGCACGAGGTCGAGCTCACCGCGATCGTATGCCGCGCTGATGTCCCGGCTCAGTCCGCACATCACTTCGAGCTTGACTTGCGGATGCTCGCGGTTGAATGCCGCGAGCGCGTGCGTCGTGCGGCCTGCCGCGAAATCGTCGGGCACGCCGAGCCGGATCGTCAGCGCGACCGTGGTGCCCGACAGCGCCTCCAGCATTTCGTCGTTCAGCGCGATCATGCGCCGCGCGTAGCTGAGCACCGTCACGCCCGCGTCGGTCGGCCGCACGTCGCGCGTGCCGCGGTCGAGCAGGCGGTGCCCGGCGATTTCCTCGAGCCGGCGCACCTTCTGGCTGACCGTCGACTGTGTCGAATGCAGGCGCGCGGACGCCGTCGTGAAGCTGCCGCAGTCGGCGACCATCACGAGCGCGCGCAGCAGGTCGAGGTCGAACAGGGGTCTATTCATTTTTGCACTTCTGTGGATTCGAACATTTCATTTCCAAATGCGTGCGACGACTTTTAACATGGCCGGACGCCGCGGGCAATCGCGGTTTCGCCGGACTGGGTGCGGCGTCGTGCGGCGTCGTGCGGCGCGACCGGGGCACCTGACGCATGGCATCGGCCGCGCATCGGCGTGCGCGGCACGCAAGGAGGAAACGGGATGTTTTTCAAACGGCTCGCGATCGTCGGCTCGTTCGCGTTGACCACGCTCACGTCGGCGGTGGCCGCCGCAGATGGTGGCGCGCTGGAGGGCCGGCTGCGCAGCGCGGCCGATCGCGGCGATGCGGGTGACGTGCGCACGCTGCTCGAGCGCGGCGCGCAGATCGATTCACGCGACGGGCAGGGCCGCACGGCGCTGCTGATCGCGACGCACGGCAATCACGTCGATGCGGCGCGCGTGCTGATCGACGCGGGCGCGGACGTCAACGCGAAGGATGCGATCCAGGACAGCCCGTACCTGTATGCCGGTGCGCGCGGCTATCTCGACATCCTGCGGATGACGCTCGCGCATGGCGCCGATTTGCGCAGCACGAACCGCTATCGCGGCACCGCGCTGATTCCGGCGGCGGAGCGCGGCCATGTCGATACGGTGCGCACGCTGATCGATGCGGGCGTGAACGTCGACCATGTGAACCGGCTCGGCTGGACCGCGCTGCTGGAGGCGATCATGCTCGGCGACGGCAGCGAGCGGTATGTGCGGATCGTGCAACTGCTCGTGGACGGGCACGCGAACGTCGATCTGGCCGATTCCAACGGCGAGACGCCGCTGCAGCATGCGCGGCGGCGCGGATATGGGGCGATCGAGCGGGTGCTGGTGACGGCGGGGGCGCGGTAGGGGTCACCTACGGCGCGATTTTGGTTCGGGCGTGCCACCGGGAAGTTTCCGCAGGAATGCTTCGGCCAGTTCGACGCAATAGTCGAACGACGGCGTGTAGCCGAGTGTCCGGATGTCGTCGAAGCGTGGCTGTACGAACGCACGATGCTCCTTGAGCAGGCGCAGAAACGTATCGCGATGCCGGACGAGGAATGCACCGGCTGCGATCAGGCTCTCCGGTTCACGCTCGATGACCAGGCACAGATCGAACAGGTCCCGCGCGGTTGGTCGATCGCCACGGTGCCACATTTTCCTGGCGACGATCTCCGCGGAAGTCTCGACCTTGACGACGTGATCCATCAGCATCCATTCGTCATAGCCGGGAGACGTCAGATTCCGGGAGACCACGAAGTCGATTTCGCCGTCGGGCAGCACGAGCTTCACGAACCCGGCGTGTTCCTCGTAGTTCGTCGCGATGTCGGCTGCAGCGTCGCTGATGCGTGGATTCACATATCCGAGATACTGTGGATCGGGTACGAAGATGTCGACATCCTTGCTGACGCGATGGCCGTGACGAAGCATCAGGACCGTGCCACCGCCAAACGTCCAGAACGGATTTGACGTGCCGTGCTTCCGTATCTCTTCGACCAGCGCCAGCGCGTGACGGAAAAGACCTTGCCATGGGCCGTCGGGCAAGGTGGATGGTGTCGTCATGCCCATACCTCCCGGTACAGATGAAGATCCTTCGACCATGCGGCGAGGTTTTTCCAGATGGTCCGAAGGGGCGTGCCTGAGCGCTCGGCGGCTTCCTCGGCGGCTTTCACCACCACCGGCAGCGGCACTTCGTCGAGGATGACGGAAAACTGCGATTCATATCCCGTCGGAATCCGTCCGGTAGCCAACGCGTCGGCCAGCAGCCGTTCGGTCAATTCACCCTTGTAACTGACGTTTGAGCTCACAACGGCCTTGTAGAGACCGTTCTGCGGCTGCCGCGGTAGCGCCAGGAGTTCGATGCCGAGCACGCTGAGCAGCGGAATCAGCTTGTTGACGCCGAGATCCTTGACCTTGCCCGATTCGAGCTGGTTCACGGTGAGGCGAGACAAGCCGGCGAGCTTTGCAAGTTGAGCCTGTGTGAGGTCGAGTTCTGCCCGCCGTTTCGCAACAGCCTGACCAATTTCATAGAGTTGCATGGCGACCTCCCGGCGTGGGTACAACGATCTCGAATGTAAGTTATATCTTACATCCTTGGATGGTTTTCGTTCTCGGAGAATTCCATCGCGGTATAGGGCGCATCGCCCGCAACGCCGGACAAGCTTGGTCGAGGCCGTGCCGAGATCATCGGTACAGACATCGTCATCCCACAGATATCCGGAAAAACACGCGCTGTGGCGGGGGTGCATCGTGCAGGGTAAACACCTCGGAATGTGATGAAAGCCACGCGTGGCAGTCATGTTTCAAGCCCGTCGCCTTCTTCCTTCCCGATTCAATCCTCCCTCCACCCCGCCCCCGTTTCCCCCGCTTGCGCTCAAAAATTGAGCGGTCTAGACTGCATCGCAGTTTCATCGAAGTCCCTGTCTTTCGCGCACCGCGCCGGGCGTTCCGGCGCAACGCTCCCACCGGACGCCGGCGCTCGCCCGCCGCGTCGAGACTTTCTAGGACACGCCATGAACCGCACTGCAAAGCTCCTCGTTACCGCGCTGGCGTTCGCGCCGCTCGTGTCGTTCGCACAGGACACGTCGACGATCCGCTGGGGCATCGACCCCACGTATCCGCCGTTCGAGGCGAAGCAGGCCGACGGCTCGCTCGCCGGCTTCGACATCGACCTGCGCAATGCGATCTGCGAGCAACTGCATGCGAAGTGCGTGTGGGTCGAGCAGGGCTTCGACGGGATGATTCCGGCGCTGCGCGCGCGCAAGTTCGACGTGATCATGTCCGCGATGACGGCCACCGACGAGCGGCTCAAGCAGATCGACTTTTCGAACAAGCTGTATGCGTCGCCGGGCGCGCTCGTCGCGCCGGTCGGCTCGAAGCTGCTGCCGACCGCCGCGTCGCTCGCGGGCAAGCGCATCGGGATCGACCAGGGCACGACGCAGGAGACGTACGCGAAGGCCGAATGGGCGACCAAGGGCGTGACGATCGTCTCGTACCAGAATCAGGACCAGGTGTACCAGGATCTCGTCAACGGCCGCCTCGACGCGACCTTCCAGGACAAGACGCAGGCCGGCTACTCGTTCCTGAAGACGCCGCGCGGCAAGGGCTACGCGTTCGCAGGCCCCGACGTGACCGACGTGCGGATTACCGGCTACGGCGTCGCGATGGGCGTGCGCAAGGGCGACGACGCGATGAAGAAGCGGCTGAACGACGCGATCGTCGCGATCCGCGCGAACGGCACGTACCAGAAGATCGCCGCGAAATACTTCGACTTCGACATCTACGGCGCGAAGCAGCAGCTGACTTCGGCACCCTGATTCCGTGATTCATTCAATCGACAGGCACACCATGACGAGCATCCAGGACCGCGTCGCGCAAGCCGTGACGCCCGAACTGATCGCCGCGTTCCGCGAGGAAGGGGCGGTCTGCATCAAGGGCATCTTCTCGCCCGACGAAGTCGCCGCGCTGCGCGCCGGTATCGACACGAATCTCGCACAGCCGAGCGAGCGCGCGAAAGTCGCGAGCCGGCCCGACGATCCGGGCTGGTTCTTCGAGGATTTCTGCAACTGGCAGCACAACGACGCGTATCGCGATTTCATCGTGCGCTCGCCGGCGCCGTCGGTGGCCGCCGCGCTGATGGGCACCGACAACGTGCGGCTGCATCACGACCACCTGCTCGTGAAGGAACCCGGCACGCGGCAGCGCACGCCGTGGCACCAGGATCAGCCGTACTACAACATCGAAGGCGACGACAACGTCAGCATGTGGATTCCGGTCGATCCGGTGCCGCTCGAATCGACGCTGGAATTCGTCGCGGGCTCGCATCTCGGGCCGTGGCTGATGCCGCGCACGTTCATGGACAAGGAAGCGAAGTGGTTCCCGGAAGGCAGCCTCGCCGACTTGCCCGACATCGAAAGCGATCGCGCGGCGTTTCCGATCCGCCACTGGGCGCTCGAGCCTGGCGACATGGTGTGCTTCCGGATGCTCACGCTGCACGCGTCGGGTGGCACGCAGAACCGCCGCCGCGCGTTCTCGATCCGCTTCGTCGGCGACGATATCCGTCACGCGCCGCGCCGCTGGAAGACGTCGCCCGATTTCCCCGGGCTCGCGGAGCAGCTGCCCGACGGCGCGCCGCTCGATCACCCGCTGTTTCCGGTCGTGTGGTCACGTGGCGCGGGGCAGGCCGGCGCGATCTGACGTTGCTGGAAGGGCATGACGGACGCGGCGGCCGTTTCCGGATGAAACGGCCGCCGCGCGCTTGTGTGCGGGAACAGGATCAGGTCGGGTGGCGTCCGGCGCCCGGCTTGAAGCGCGAGCCGAGCCGGTAGCGGTTGCCCGGATGCAGGAAATGCACGAACGTGACGGGCAGCCCGTTCGTCCAGGTGCGGCGCGTGAGCGTGAGGCACGGTTCGTCGGCGCGCATGTCGAGCAGCTGTGCCTGTTCGCCGGTCGGCAGCGCCGCATCGACCACGTGCTCGATCTCCAGTTCGTAGTGCGACACATTGTTGTACAGGTACTCGGACGGCGGCTCGACCTGGAAATCCTGGTCGATGAAACCGGGTGCGGCGGCCGGGTTCACGTAGCGGTCCTCGAGCTGGATCGGGCGGCCGTTTTCTTCGTGCACGCACACCACATGAAACACCGGCGTGTTGACCGGCAGGCCGAACGCGGCCGCGACGTCGAACGACGCGGGTTCGCTCGACTGGCTCAGCACGCGGCAGCGATATTCGTGCCCGCGCGCGCGGATTTCGTCGCGGATGTGCGCGATCATCAGCAGGTTCGACTGCGGCTTCACTTCGGCGACGAAGGTGCCGACGCCCGCGATGCGCTTCAGTACGCCTTCCTCGGTCAGCTCGCGCAGCGCGCGGTTGACCGTCATGCGCGCGACGCCGAACTGCGCGGCGAGATCGAGCTCGGACGGAATGCGATCCCCGGGGCGCCAGTCGCCCGATTCGACGTTCTGGCGAACGAGCGTCTTGATCTGCTGGAACGGTGCGGTGGCCTTCGTGACCATCGGGGATCCTTGCGCGAAGAGGTGACGATGCTAGTCGTCGTGACTGACGACGACCAGGATCTCCGCCTGCGCGGTGCCGAGGCTGCGCGTGCGGTGCGGGATGAGTGCGTTGAAATAGACTGAATCGCCGGCCTTGAGTTGCACCGTCTCGTTCGGAAACTCGATTTCGACGCGCCCCTTGTGTACGAACAGGAATTCCTCGCCTTCGTGCTCGCGGAGCGTCGATGCGACGAATTCGTGCGGCGGATGCACGATGAACGGCAGCATCTTCTTCGGCGCGACGCCGGCCGCGATGCTCTCGAAGCGGTGCGCGTGGCTGTCGGCCGCCGCGCCCATCGCCGTGCGCTCGCCGGCGCGCGTGACCGTGATCAGCTCGCGGTTGTGGCTTTCCGAGAACAACTGCTCGACATCGACATTCAGTGCCTTCGACAGCTTCAGCGCGACCGCGATCGACGGCACGCTCAGGCCACGCTCGACTTTCGACAGGTAGCTCTTGGTGAGGCCCGTCTCGTCGGCCAGCACGTCGAGCGTCCAGCCCTTCTGTTTTCTGAGCAGCTTCAGGCGAATCGTCATGGGGCGCCAGGTGTCCTTCGAAAAACCGATTGTAACGCATGACACGAAGTGTCCTGTGGTGTATCGTGTGTCACGTGATGCCGGGGAAACGGCCGCGGACGGCGCGGCAAACCCGATCCACTCAGGAGGCAAACATGGCGGAAACGCTGAATTTGACGAAGGACGCGCTGGTCGCGCTGGCGGAGCGGCGGCTGGAGAACGCGGTGGGCGACAGCGGCTGGTCCGCACAGCAGAAGCTCGCGCTTACGTGCCGGATCCTGTTCGACGCCGGTCACGATTCGGGCCTGGCCGGGCAGATCACCTGCCGCGCGGGCGACGCCGGCACGTACTACACGCAGCGGCTCGGGCTCGGCTTCGACGAGATCTCGGCCGCGAACCTGCTGCGCGTCAACGAGGATCTTGACGTCGTCGACGGCGAAGGCATCCCGAATCCGGCCAACCGGTTCCATACGTGGATCTACCGCGAGCGCCCGGACGTGAACTGCATCATCCATACGCATCCGGCGCACGTCGCGGCGCTGTCGATGCTCGAGCAGCCGCTCGTCGTGTCGCACATGGACACTTGCCCGCTGTACGACGATTGCGCGTTCCTGAAGGACTGGCCCGGCGTGCCGGTCGGCAACGAGGAGGGCGAGATCATCTCGAAGGCGCTGGGCAGCAAGCGCGCGATCCTGCTGTCGCATCACGGCCAGCTGGTGGTCGGCAAGACGATCGAGGAGGCCTGCATCCTCGCGCTGCTGATCGAGCGGGCCGCGAAGCTGCAACTGCTCGCGATGTCGGCCGGCGAGATCAAGCCGGTGCCGCCGGCGCTGGCGCGCGAAGCGCACGACTGGATTTCGAAGCCGAAGCGCGATGCGGTGACGTTCGACTACTACGCGCGCCGGGCATTGCGCACGCATCAAGACTGCGTCGCATGAGCGGGCGATTCGTCGCCGTCGTGCCAGACCATCACTGAGGAATACAAATCGTGTCCATCTTGCTGAAAGGCATCATTGCCTACCCGGTTACGCCGTTCACTACGGACGGCGATGTCGACCTGAATGCGCTCGATGCGCTGATCGACCGCCTGATTGCCGACGGCGTCCACGCGATCGCGCCGCTGGGCAGTACCGGCGAAAGCGCGTACCTGTCCGACGCCGAATGGGAGGCAGTCGCCAGCGCGTCGATTCGCGCGGTGCGCCGGCGCGTGCCGACCGTCGTCGGCATTTCCGATCTCACCACGGCGGGTGCGGTGCGCCGCGCGCGCTTCGCCGAACAGGCCGGCGCCGATGCGGTGATGGTGCTGCCGGTGTCGTACTGGAAGCTCGGCAACGACGAGATCGTTGCGCACTATCGCGCGATCGGCGCTGCCATCGGCATCCCGATCATGCTGTACAACAACCCGGCGACGAGCGGCGTCGACATGTCGCCCGACCTGATCGCGACGATCTGCCGAACCGTCGACAACGTGACGATGGTGAAGGAGAGTACGGGCGACATCGGGCGGATGCACCGGCTTGCTCAACTGAGCGACGGCGCGATCCCGTTCTATAACGGCAGCAATCCGATGGCGCTTGCCGCGCTCGCGGCGGGGGCGGCCGGATGGTGCACGGCCGCGCCGAACCTGAATGCGGCGTTGCCGCTGGCGCTGTTCGACGCGATGCGCGCGGGTGACCTGGCGCGTGCCAGGACGGTCTTTCATGCGCAGTTGCCGCTGCTGCAGTTCATCGTCAACGGCGGGTTGCCGGTGACCGTGAAGGCCGGGTTGCGCCTGCGCGGCTTCGATGCGGGCGAACCGAGGAAGCCGCTGATGCCGCTCGGCGACGCGCGCACGCGCGAGCTCGAACGCCTGCTCGCGGCACTGCCGGACGGTGTGACGACATGAGCGATGCAGCACGGCCGGCGATCTCGGCCGCCATCGGCGCGGTGCGGGTCGGTACGAGCCGGCCGCTGGCCGGCACGCCGCACGCCAGCGCGATCGACAAGCACGCGGTCGACTCGCGCCTGTGGCTGGGCACGCTCGGCTTCGCCGGCGACGAGCAGGCCGATGCGCGGCATCACGGCGGCCCCGACAAGGCGGTCCACCACTATGCGTACGATCACTATGCGTGGTGGTCCGCGCAGATCGGCATGCGCGACGTGCTCGCGCAACCGGGTGCGTTCGGCGAGAACCTGTCGACGCGCGGCGTGACCGAGCACGACGTGTGTCTCGGCGACGTGTTCACGCTGGGCGGCGCCGTGCTTCAGGTGTCGCAGTCGCGGCAGCCGTGCTGGAAGCTCAATGCGCGTTTCGATCATTCGCGAATGGCCGCGCTCGTGCAGCAAAGCGGCCGAACCGGCTGGTACTACCGTGTGCTGCAGGAAGGCTGGGTGGCGCCGGGCGACGTGCTGGCGCTACATCGGCGCGACTATCCGCAATGGCCGCTGTCGGCCGTGCTCGACGTGCTGTACCGGCGCACGCTCGACATGGCCGCACTCGACGCGTTGTGCGACGTGCCGGACCTGCCGCCCGGCTGGCGCAAGCTGCTCGACAAGCGCCGGACGGAGCGGCAGGTCGAAGACTGGACGAAGCGGCTCGAAGGAGGTTGACGGGCCGCGTGGCCGCGTAACTTAGTGGCTCGGCAGTTCCCGCACGTCGGCGGTCGGCACTGAGCCGAACGCATCGCTCAGCGCATAGCCGATCAACTGTCGCGCGGCTGCCTCGGGCGTCGCGAGCGCGCCGCTCGATTTCAGCTGGTCGAATTTCTCGCGCATCGGGAAGTTGTCTTCGCTGGTCGAGCGGATCGTCGCCTGCATGCCCGTATCGACGACGCCTGGCGCGACGCTGCAGATCCGCACTGCGCGGTTCGCGTCGAGCGCGACCGCACGCGCATGGTGATCGAGCGCGGCCTTGGTCGCACAGTAGATGCTCCAGCCCGCGTACGCGTTGCGCGCCGCGCCGCTCGACACGTGCAGGATCCGGCATTCGGTTGTAGCCGATGCCGCCTGCGCGAGCGCGGCCGACAGCATCAGCGGCGCCGCGACGTTCACGCCGACCGCGCGCGCGACGATCGTCGGATCCTGCGCGGCGAGCGGGCCGATCGGATCGACGATGCCCGCGTTGTTGAACAGCAGCACGATCGACGCGCCGTCGACGAAGCGGCGCAGCGTATCGCCGGCCAGCCAGGCCGCGACGGCCGACGTGTCCGACAGGTCGAGTTCGATTTCGGCGAAACGGTCGCCGGCTTGCGACGCGAGCGACGGATGACGGCTGCGCGACACGCCGAGCACGGCGATGCCTTCCAGCAGCAGTTGTTCGGCGAGCGACGCGCCGAGGCCGCGCGTGTGTCCGGTGACGATGGCGCGCACGTGCGGGGCGGAAGAGGAGGCGGTCATGGCGGTGAGCGGTTCGAAGGGGTGAACGGATAGCGGCGTCGACGCGCGGTGCGCATGCGCGGCGGCATGGCGGGCGGGACGGGCGATGCGTGGTGTGGCGTGCGAAGGCGGTCGAGCGCCGCTGCGGACGCCTAGGTGACGCATATCGTAGCGCCCGGCTGCGCGTCGCGCAAACGCGGCCGGGGGCAAGGGCGTCGATCGTGGGATGGGGGGGCACCGATGTCAGCTTGCGGGAGAAGCTCGGTGGCAAGTCGGGGGAGTGGAAAACGTGCCTGCAGATGCGACGAATGTTGATGCCGCGCCTGCTGGCGATGGCTTAGCCGCAATGGATCGGTGTTTGAACGGCAAGATCGTCCGCATGATGACGACATGTTCTTGACGGTTCGTCGGGCCGTCACGCATCAACCGACATGACCTGCCGAGATGCAATGCGCTTCGGCGGTGGCTCGCACTTGCGGATACAAATGTCATCGCCCAGTGCGACACGCCGCCCGTCCGGCCTCATCATCGTGCGCTCAACCAGATAGTCTTGAAATCGCAAGTCGTTTTTAATGATTTCAGGACAAATTCTGCCCTGCGGCTTCAATAAAATCATTGTCCTTGAGCGCGATACACACCGTACCCAAGACATACGAATCACATGCGCCTGAAATACTCTTTCTGATGATCATTTCGATGTCATTTGGCATACTTCCCCATTTGCATCGAATAAGCCGTACTACACATCTTGCTTCTCATTCGGCGACCAGTACCAATTCGTTGTGCCCCATGAACTTCCCTCGATTACCGGCATGATTTCTCCAGCTTCGAAGTAACGGTGGCTCCCCGCTTTTGCTGGCGTATGCCACCAATCAGCTTCAGGACGCGGATTGCCGCCCCGCGCGCTCTGGTGAGCAGGTTCGTGATTGACAGGCGGCGGAACGATCGCCGGCAGCTCAGGGAGCGGCGGCGGATTTCTGCCGCAGCAGATGATGGGTTAACGATCGTTAAAATCCGATCGATTGGCGGGTTGGATGCCGCGATCGCGAATGGGTCAAACCAATTTGCGATAGGGTGGAAGCGGCTAGAATCGTTGCCAGTTGTTTGACGCGGATTACAGTGGCATCGAGTAAGGCAGATTTGTTACGCGGAGAAAAGGATACCGTCACTTGATTGGTGTTGTGTTCGGAAGTGCGTATGACTATTGACTCTGACGATTTACTGCCGTATTTCGAGCGCGAAATGGCGTGGCTGCGCCGCTCGATGCGTACGTTTGCGCAGCGTGTCCCTAAAATCGCGGCTCGTCTAGCGATTACGGGTGAGCACTCGGAAGATCCGCATGTCGAACGGTTGTTGCAGTCGTTTGCATTGTTGGCGGCGCATCACAAGATCCGGCTTGAGGACGACGTACCTGCGTTCACGCGAGCGTTACTTGAGACGCTCCACGGTGCGTTTCTGCGTCCATTTCCCTCCTGTGCGATTGCGCAGTTTCACGGCAGGCGCGACACCAAGCAGACTGAACCGCGTTTCATTCCGCGCGGAACACAACTGGTGGCGCCTGCTCGACAGGTGTTCTGTACGGCGGCTGACGTCACACTGGTGCCGCTGGCGATTTCGGCTGTTCGGTACACGACATCGGCAGTCGCGCCGATGCAAGCGATCTTGCCGGCCGACACGACCGGCCTTTTGTCCATCACGCTTGAACTGACTTCGCAATCGGCTCTTTGGGAAATTGCGCCGGACGTGCTGCGTTTGCATCTGACCGGAGCGCGTGAGGTTGTCGCGGCGCTTGCCGACGGCGTGCTACTGCATACGGCGCGCGCGTTTGTGGAACTGGATGACAGCGGGCGCTGGAGCCGGGTGGACATGCCGCTCGCGGCGGCGGGCTTTGACGATGCTGACTCGCTGCTTCCCATGCCGCGCGACGCTGCGGTTGCGCCCTATCACCTGCTGATGGAGTACGGCGCGTTTCCGGCTCGCTTCGACTGGCTTGATTGGAATCTGGAGCGATTGAAGCGGACGGCCGCGAATGCCCGGCGGGTCACATTGCACCTGGCGCTGACTGGTATCCACCCGGATTCTCATTGCGCGCAGCGATTGGCTGCGGTATCGGTCGACAATCTTCGCCTGTTCTGCGCACCGGTCGTCAATCTATTCCCGAGTGGTGCCGAGCCGATTGAGACACAGGCCGGGCTGGCGTATTACGCACTCAAGCCGCTTGCTGCGAAGACGGCAGCAGCCCAGACCGAAGTCTGGTTGGTCGATCAGGTTCGGCAGGCCATTCCGGACGGCGTCGCGATCTTGCCGCCGTTCCAATCATTGCAACACGTGATCAGCACGGTACCCGCGCTGTACTGGATTCTGTTGCGTGACGAGGCTCGGCGTGCACCGAAGGCTCCGGCCGAACCTCTGAAGCCGGGGCTGAAGGTATTGCTGAAACCGGCCGCGGCGGCGAAAGTCGACCCGCTGCGAGGCCTGGAACTGGCGCTAGTGAATGCGAACGGCGCACCAGCCGATCCCGCGGAGACGCGTCAGCTCGACATCACCCTGTCTTGCACGAATGGCAACCTGGCGAACATGCGTGAGCGGCATTTGGCACTGCGAGCCGGTGACTCGGCGGGTGACATTGTCCTGTTGGCCGCACCGAGCCCGAGTAGCGCGCCGGTTTACCGGCACGGGGAGCTTTGGGAACTGCTGTCGTGGCTGGTTCCACAGGCGATACGACTCAATGTTGATGGGCTCGGGCAGTTCAAGCAGATGTGCATTCGTTTCGCGATGACCGCACCGGACGCAGGTCGTCGCTTCGAGGCGCTGACATCACTGTCGACCGTGCGTGTGCGGCGCTGGATTCCCGGCAAGCCTGCTTCCGCATTTGTACCGGGCCTGGAGATTCGGCTCGCGATCGACGAGCAGCGCTTTGCGCAATTCAGCCTCGATGGGCTGGGACGCATATTGGATCGACTTTTTGCGCCCTACGTGCAGATCAACAGTTTCGTGCAGATTACGCTGCTGTCGGCCAATACCGGCGTAACGCTTCGAAGTGGCGAGCCCTGCCCGGGCCTGCAGTCGCCTGTCTGATCGTTCGGATCACGGTGGATTTGAAGGCAGATTGGCGGAAATTACACGACATTCGGTATCTTTCACCGTGTCGGAATTTGTCTTACAGTAGCGAGGCCTCACGCCAACCCACCGGCAGAGGAGAGAACCTGAGATGAAAATAAAGGAATAAGAATGAGTTTCGCCCAGAATGGCGGTATTCCGAGCGGTTTTGGCGGGAATTCCTTGGGATCGCTGAGCGCGCTCGGCGGTCTTGCCGGTCCGATCGCGTCCACTGTAGCCGGTCAAATCGGTCCGCTCGCTGGCGTTGCCAGTCATCTCGATACCGTGCAGCGCGCGGTCCAGCTCGCGCAGACCGGTTTCTCCCTGATGGAAAAGACGCCGGCCGCGATTGCCGACGCGATCAATAATGCGGTCGGGGGCGTGGCTCGCCTGACACAGATGAACCGGTACGTGACGATCGATACGCCACTCGGTCCTGATGTGCTATTGGTCAGTGCGGCGGTCATTGACGAGCATGTGAACCGCTTGCCGGAAATTCAACTGGATCTGCTGTCGCACCAGCATGACCTGACCCCCGATCACCTGATTGGGCAGCCGATCAAGATTCAACTCGATCATCAGGCACAACAGTCGACGCTGGAGCGTATTGTCGCGTCGGGCAGCGATGGCGAGGACAATCGCTTCTTCGATGGCTACGTTGCGTCGTTCGACCGCGCGGGTAATCCTGGTCGAGTGACGCAGTACCACATGACGGTCGTGCCGTGGTTCTGGTTCCTCACCCGTTCGACCGACTGCCGCATCTTTCAGAACAAGACATCCCGCGACATTCTCACCGAGATTTTCCAGGAGTTCGGCTTTACTGACTTTGAATTCGATATTCGGACCGAGCTGAAGCCCATCGAATACATCGTGATGTACCAGGAGTCGTACTACAACTTCTGCGCCCGTCTGATGGAACAGGAAGGCTTGATCTGGACGCATCGCTACGAGCAAGACAAGCACATCCTTGTCATCGGTGACACGAATTTCGTGTTCCGGGCGATCAAGGGGCTTGCCACGGTACCGTATGCGGACCGGGAATCAAGCGAATACAACGGCATCGACCAGTTGCACGAAGGCCGGCGCTTTGGTGTGGGGCGAGTTACCTACCAGGATTTCAATCATCAAAATCCGTCGTCACCCCTGATGCTGGCACAGGCCGAGCCGCAGACGCTCCAGCATGCTCGACTCGATACAACGGAGCGATTCGAACATCAATCGCTCTACGATCACGGTGACGACGGCGATCGCTATACGCGCATTGCGATGCAGGCGGAAGAAGCGCAGGCCCATCGCTATACCGGTGGCGGTTACGCGTGGCGGATGACCGCTGCTGGCAGCGTGACGGTGACGAATCACCCGGTGCTGGCGAACAACCAGGAATACGTGATTCTGCATGTGCGGCATGAAGCCGTGAACGACTATACGGAGCACGCGGCGAAGCTGCCGTATCGCAACTCGTTTTCGCTACTCCCAAAGAAAATTCCGTATCGCTCCCCTCGAACCACGCCGAAACCGGTGATTCACGGTACGCAGTCGGCAATCGTGGTGGGGCCAAAGGGCGAGCAGATTCACACCAACGGCAGTTGCGTGAAGCTGCACTTTCTGTGGGATCGCCGTGGAAAGATGGACGGCTCTGATTCGATGTGGATTCGCGTGTCGCAACCGTGGGCAGGCGACGGTTGGGGGGCTGCGGCGATTCCACGAATCGGCCAGGAAACCGTGGTCGCGTTCAATCAAGGTGATCCGGATAACCCGGTCATCGTGGGGCGCGTATACAACGGTGAGCAAGGCAATCCGTATCACGGCGCGGCTGGCCAGACGATGGGGATCAAGAGCCAGACGCACAAGGGCGGGGGATCGAATGAGCTGCGGTTCTCTGACGTGAATGGCGCGCAAGAAGTCTTTCTGCACGCGCAGAAGGACATGAACACGCTCATCAAGGATGCTGAAACGCATACGGTCGAAGCTGGCGCGCGGACGGTTTCGTTGCTCAAGGGCAGCGAGACGAAGCAAATCGCACAAGGCGGCATGAAGGAAATCATTGCCCTGACGCGCGATACCACCGCGAACGTCATCAATACGAAGGCCATCGCGAGCAAAGCCGGACCGGGTATGCAGAGCCATCAGGCAAGCGACGGTATCGAACATCGCGTCGGAGACGGCGTTGTGACGATGAAGCCGGACAGCATCAAGCTGACCTTCGGACCTTCGACGATTGTGATCAATGCAAATGGCATCTATCTCGACGGTCCGGTTATCCATTTGAACCGCGGTAGTGCGCTGTCTGCCGAACAAGCGCTTGCGCTTGAGTGGTCGGCCGCTCAAGCGATGATCGCGCAGGGGTTGGCGAGCCCCGATCCCGCGACACGGGCGGCGGCCGCCAAGCTGGCGAGTTCGATGAGAGCGCAGCAATTGGCAAAACTCGCCGATCACGTGTATCACCCGAACGATCCACCGCCCACCGGATGGAAGATGGCGACCAACGATCCGGACGCGCTCAAGGCATTTGGCCTCAAGCCGAGCGATTTCGAGAAAAGCGGTAGCAACTTCGGATCGCAGATGTACGTACCTGATCCGAAAGTCTTCGGTGACAGCATGAAGCCGACAGTCGCATTCAAGGGGACGCAGCAGCTCTTCGGCGAAGACATGGGCAACAACATGGCGCAAGGGCTGGGTGCGGATGCCCCGTACTATCGTAATGCGGTCACGATCGGCAAGAATATCGAGACCACGGGCGCATCGTCCGGCGTCGATTTCACCGGCCATTCGTTGGGGGGAGGGTTGGCCTCTGCCGCGGCCGAGGCCAGTGGTGGTTCAGCGGTGACGTTCAATGCCGCCGGCCTCAATCCCGAGACCGTAGCCCAATACGGCGGGACCTCGCAGGTGGCCAATATCACGGCCTACCGTGTCGATGGCGATATCCTGACGGGGCTGCAAGAAGGGCGACTCGGACCGATCAGCGACGGTACTGCGGCGCTGATGCCGAAAGCGGTTGGCAGCCCTGTCACGCTGGATGGCGAGAGCGTGACCACGGTCGGCCGTCACCTGATGGGTGACGTGACGAATGGGATCAACCAGCAGGTCGCGAAGGATCAACTCGATCTGGTTTCTCAAATGAATTCATCTCACTGATGCGATATAAAAAAGCGATAACCGCCGGCGCGATCGCCGCACTCGTTGGAGTGACCTCGCCGCTCTGGTGGCCTGCTCAAGCCCAAGGGACAAACATGACTGGTTTCAAACGGTACGCACCGGAAGAATTTTTTTCGGGGCAGCAACTCACCTTGGCTCAGGCCATTCATGACGGCGATCTGACGCGCGTTCAGCAACTCGCACCGAAGGTCGACCTGAATGCGGCAGGTGCGAAAAACACAACGCTGCTGTCGTATGCCGTACAGGAAATTGTCCCGGTCAAGAACGACGCATCCAATGTGCGGTACCAGATCATCTCGGTACTTCTGAAGAGCGGGGCCGACCCCAAGGCGGCCGTCGGTTCCAGCGGCGGCTCGGTGGTCGACGTCGCGTTGCGAGCCGATACGCCGAACGTGCTTCGCGTGTTGCTGAACGGCGGGCTCGATCCCAACTGGCTCTATAACGGCGACACACCGATGATTTTTGCGGTGTCCGAGAACAGGCTGCTGCCGCAGTTGAAGTTGCTGATCGAGCACAAGGCGAACGTGAACGCTCGCGATTCGCTTGGAAAGACGGCGCTCTTCGAGGCGACGATGATTCAGCAATGGGACATCGTCGATTACTTGCTCGCGCACGGCGCGGACCCGAAGGTCGCCAGTCAGCTTGGCGTTTCGTACGGTTGGGTGCTGCAAAACGAACTGAAGAACCACGCGGCCGCGAATCCCGAGGCACGCACGCGAATCGAAGAGATTCGCCGCAAGATCGTGTCGGCCGGCGCACCGTGGCCGCCGCTGGACCCGAAGGCGCAACGCGCGGCGATGCGCGCACGTGGTGAGAAAGTCGTGACGCCGGCCGGCCAGACGGACTGAGTATGACCCTGACAGGTGACGAACTGAGCGATGGACTCGGGAAAGATGAGCGCGTTTGATTCGTTGCCGTGCGTGAAGCGAGAGGCTGTCCTTGGCGCGTCCGGGGCGTTGTATGTCTTCTCGCTGATGATGCCGGCGATGTATTTCGAAAAAGAAGCACCGTTGAGCGGGGTCGCGGTGCTTGCTCAGGGCTGGTGTGGGGTGTTCATGCTCAACCCCGCATGGCTTGCCAATCCGTTCTACATCGCCTCCGCCATTCAGCTTGCCCGACGCCGATACGCCCGTGCCAGTCAGTTCTCCGGCGCGGCATTCGTTTGCGCACTGTGCTCGCTGTTCACGACAAAGTGGTACTTCAATGAAGCCGACGCGACTCCGATTTCCAGCTTCGGGATTGCGTTTTACGTGTGGCTCTTCGCGCAACTCGTATTGCTGTTAGGCAGCGTGCGTTTGCGTCGAGACGCAGTCGATGTACAGACGGGCAAATGAGCATCGGTGAGCGCGGACGGCTGATTTCGATAACTTCCAATTTCCACGCATGACGAGAGAACCAGCATGACGGATTCCGAAAACCGTATCCGGATTCACGAAGGCAGCATTGTTCTGCCGGACGGTTTCGAGGATCGCACGACCAACCTTTTTGTGCCGGCCGACACGGCAGCGCAGCCGAACCTCAGCGTGGCGCGCGATTGGCTCAAGGACGGTGAAATGCTTGCGCCGTATATCGATCGCCAGATTGCGTTACTCAAATCGCGGTTGCAAGGCCATCGGGTGTTGTCGCGTCAGGCTGAGCGACTCGGGCCTGAAACGGATGGCATGCCGGGTGAACGCATCGACGCGGCCTATCGGAATGGCTCCAAGACGGTTTTTCAGCGGCAGGGCGCGTTCATCGTGGCCCCGGGGCGCGTGCTGATCTTTACGGCATCGAGTGCGAAAAGCTTCGGTGAAACACTCGATGCGCTCTGGCGGAACTGGCTCGACGGCTATCGTCCTGCCGACCAAGAATAACAACAAAGGACAATCACCGTGTACGAAGCCGCACGCGTTACCGATCCGATCGATCACACCAGCGCGCTCACGGGTTTTTTGATCGGGGCTGTATTGGGCATCGCCCTGATCGCCGCCGTGGCATTTGCCACATTCACGTGCGGATTCGGCGTGGCATTGCTGGCGGGTATGGCGGCAGGGCTTGGCGCACAGGCACTCCTGTCAATAGGCGAGTCGATCGGCAAGATGTTCAGTTCGCAGTCCGGCAACATCATGACCGGCTCGTCGGACGTCTACGTGAACGCCAAGGCGGCGGCCTACGCGACGATGAGTGGTGTGGCGTGCAGCAAGCATCCCCCCATTCCGCTCGTCGCGCAGGGCTCGACGAATATCTTCATTAACGGGCGTCCGGCGGCCCGCAAGGACGACAAGATTACCTGTGGTGCAACCATTGCCGATGGTTCGCACGACACGTTCTTCCATGGCGGTACACAGACGTGCTTGCCGATCGACGACGAAGTGCCGCCGTGGTTGCGAACTGCGACGGATTGGGCGTTTGCCTTGGCGGGTCTGATTGGGGGCTTGGGTGGGTTGTTGAAGGCGGCCGGCGGCATGTCGCGGGCGGTCATGCCGTGCGCTGCGAAATTCATTGGCGGCTACGTGCTTGGCGAAGCCGTGAGCCGCTACGTTGCCGGGCCGGCGATCAACAAGGCGATCGGCGGGATGTTCGGTCATCCCGTCGACGTGACGACGGGCCGGAAGCTTCTGGTGGCCGAATCGGAAACCGATTACGTGATCCCGAGCCCGATGCCGGTCGCGATCCAGCGGTTCTATTCGAGCAGTATTGACTACGCGGGCACGCTCGGGCGCGGCTGGGTGGTGCCGTGGGAACTTCGTTTGCACGCTCGTGACGGTCGCCTCTGGTACACCGACGCGCAAGGGCGCGAGAGCGGCTTTCCTTTGCTGCGCGCCGGACAAGCTGCGTTCAGCGAGGCCGAGCAACGGTATCTGACCTGTACGCCGGACGGGCGTTACATCCTGCACGACCTCGGCGAGACGTATTACGACTTTGGTCAGTATGATCCGGATTCAGGCCGTATTGCCTGGGTACGCCGCATCGAGGATCAGGCGGGGCAGTGGTGTCAGTTCGAGCGGGACAGCCGAGGCCGCGTCACCGAGATCCTGACGTGTGGCGGGCTGAATGCCGTGCTTGCCTACGAACCGGATCACGGGCGCCTGGGTTCGGTCACGCTTGTTCGTGGCGCGGCGCGGCGACTCGTCGTTGCCTATGGGTACGATGAAAACGGGCAACTGGCGTCGGTGACGGATGCGAACGGGGCGGTGGTGCGCCAGTTCACGTACGCCAATGGCCTGATGTCGAGCCACACGAACGCGCTGGGTTTCAGGTCCGGTTACGTCTGGGGCGTGATCGAGGGTGAGCAGAGGATCGTCGCGACGCATACGAGCGAAGGCGAGCGCGCGATGTTCGAATATGACGTCGAGGGTCGACAAACCCGCGTAACGCACGCAGACGGCCGCACGGCACACTGGCGCTTCGACGCACAGTTCCAGATTGTTGAGTACACCGACTTCGACGGTGGACTCTATCGAATCAAATACAACGACGCCGGCATGCCAACGATGCTGATGCTGCCCGGCGAGCGGACTGCGGCATTCGAGTATGACGACGCGGGCCGGATCGTTGCCGAGACCGATCCACTGGGCCGCACGACCCGTACCCGCTATGCCGGCAACAGCATGCGGCCCGTAGAAGTAGTGGGGGCAGACGGGGGCGCCTGGAGGGCCGAATACGATCATCAAGGCCGACTGTTGTCGAGCACCGACCCGCTGGGTCGCGAGGATCGCTATGAGTACCCGAAGGGCTTGACCGCACTTCCGGTCGCTCACATCGATGCCCGTGGTGGGCGCAAGACCCTGGAGTGGAACAGCCTGGGTGAGTTGGTTGCCTACACGGATTGTTCCGGCAAGACCACGCGTACCAGCTTCGATGCGTTTGGCCAGCCTCTCGCGCGGGAGAACGCGCTGGGGCAGCGTACCGAGTACGACATGCGCCCGACCGGGGAGCCGGGCCGCATTGCGTATTCCGACGGCAGTTCGGAGACGTTCGAGTACGATGCGGCCGGGCTGGTGGTGCGGCACATCGGTCTTGGCGGACGTATCCAGCAATCGTTGCGCAATGCACGAGGGCAACTTGTCGAGGCGATCGATCCCGCCGGGCGACGGATTCACTATCGATACGACGTCGACGGGCGGCTTCGCGAACTCCAGCAGGGCCATGCTCGCTATACGTTCAAGTACAGCGCCGGCGGGCGCCTGCTGACCGAAACCCGCCCGGATGGCGTTGAGCGGCGATTCGAGTATGGAGAGGCGGGCGAGTTGCTGGCGCTGGACATCGTCGGCGCGCCGGACGGTCATGCGACAAAAGATCGGCCGATTCGCACCATTCGACTCGAACGAGACCGAATGGGCAACCTGAAGGTGCAGCATACGCCGACCGAAGTCACGCGCTATGAGCATGACAAGGGTGATCGGCTGGTGAAGGTCGAGCGCACGCCGACGCGGACCGGTACGGCACTCGGCCTCACGCCGGACGTCGTGGAGTTTGAATACGACAAGGTTGGCCGACTGGTTGCCGAACACGGCGCAAACGGTACCGTCGAGTACACGCTCGACGAACTCGACAACGTGACGGCGCTCGCGCTGCCGCACGATCAGACGCTTCAGATGCTGCGTTACGGCTCCGGTCACGTCCACCAGATTCGCGTGGGCGATCAGGTGGTGAGCGACTTCGAGCGAGATGATTTGCATCGCGAGGTCACGCGAACACAGGGGCGACTGACCCAGCGCTCTGCTTATGATCCACTCGGCCGAAAGGTCTGGCAGTCGGCGGGCTTCCAGCCTGAGGCGCTGGGTCGTGGTCGCGGCCAGGTGTGGCGCAACTACGGATACGACGCCGCTGGCGAGTTGATCGAGACGACCGACGGCCTGCGTGGCAGTACGCAGTACAGCTACGACCCGGCTGGACGGCTGACGAGTTGTGCCAACACCATCGATCGGCAACTTGAGCAGTTCGCATGGGACGCTGCGGGCAACCTGCTCGATGAGGCGCAGCGTCGAAGCCGTGGCTACGTTGAAGGCAATCGTCTGCGCATGTGGCAGGACTTGCGTTTCGAGTACGACCCGTTTGGCAACCTGGCGACGAAACTGCGCGGCGCGAACCAGACACAGCGATTCACGTATGACGGGCAGGACCGGCTAATTACTGTTCGCACTCAGGATGCGCGTGGAGTTGTGGAAACCCGCTTCGAGTACGACTCGCTCGGGCGGCGTCTTGTGAAGACCGATACCTCTTTCGATGTGCGCGGCATGAAGCAGCGCACGGAGAAGAAACGCTTTGTGTGGGAAGGGCTGCGACTCGCGCAGGAGATACGCGAGACTGGGGTGAGTAGCTATGTGTACAGCCCGGATGCGCCGTATACCCCTGCGGCACGTGTCGATGCGGTTATAGCGGAGGCGCTGGCGGCAGTGGCGATCGACACGGCGAAACGCGCGGCGCGGATTTATCACTTCCATACCGATCTGGTCGGAGCGCCGCTGGAGGTCACCGACGAATCTGGCGAGCTGGCGTGGGCGGGTAAATACTCAGCGTGGGGTAAGGTCGAGCCGAGCGCGCGTCAACTGACTGCCGCGCGGACTGATCAGCCGCTCCGCTATGCGGGACAGTACGCCGACGACAGCACGGGCCTTCACTACAATACTTTCCGGTTCTATGATCCGGATGTTGGGCGGTTCATCAATCAAGATCCGATTGGGGTGCTGGGTGGTGACAATCTGTATCAGTACGCATCGAATCCGACAGGGTTGATCGATCCGTGGGGGTTATGTGGCACTGCTGCAAAGACTGAAACGTTTGAGGAGTGGGTCGCAAGAAGCAACGGTAAAGCGGACGTGTATCTGAGAAGTACAGGAAAAAATCCGGTTGACTATGTCGGAATATCGAAGACTCCGGCTGAGCGATATGCGACTGGGCTTGGTCATAAACTTCGACTTCTTACGGATGAAACGGGGCAGTTGCTTAGAAATCAAGCAAGATCAGTTGAGCAAGCTATAATCGAAGCAAAGCGAGGCGTTTTTTCCAACGTGGATAACAGTATTGATCCAGGTCGTGCCTTTTATAAGGATGCGGTTTCGTGGGGGCAGAATTGGCTGAAGGAAAACGGATGGGGGCATCTACTGGAATGAAGCAAGTACGAGTCAAGGATATTGTTGGCCTCTTGGAAGGTGGTGCAAAATCCAATCCGACGCAAGGAGATTATTTTGTTATGCATATGCGGGGGATTGGCTTCATTCCAGGGCTGGTGGTGAAGGATGATTTCAAGTATGGTGACGAAAATCTCATGGTAATTTATATTTATAATGAGATTTGTGCCGATAAAGATGGAAAATTCAAAATGGATAAGGAGAATTTGATCGTTCCTCCCGCTCTTGTGACCAAGATGGATTGGAGGGCGAATGGCGGGTTTGAGACAGTGGGGCGATTGAAGAGCGTAGAGATGGACGTATTTTCGGATCATTGTTTTTACGATGATCTGAGAATGCGCTACATTAATGGCGAAAAAAAGATTTGTGAGAAATTTGAGCCATGTGGGATTTATGCTATTTCTAATATTGGGGCGGAGGCTGTCGGGATATACGAGAAATTGAATCCCGGTGTCAGAGTTATTGAATAGATTGTGTTTGACGAAGAGGGTCGCTTTAGTGGCTCTTTTTGCATTCATTGCAAGTAATGTGGTGCGTGGCGGTGCAATAAATCGCTAGAGACGCAAACGCAAACGTGAACCATGCCTTTTGACGGAAGACGACAGAGTACTTCGGTGGTCTAGGAAAGTTAATGCATGGTAGATAAGGTTTGGCTGATGCTGATCCAATATCGCAAGTTAATTGAATTGGCAAATACACGGCGTGGGGCAAGGTCGAGCGCGAGTGCGCGTCAACTGACTGCCACGCGTACCGATCAGCCGCTCCGCTATGCGGGACAGTACGCGGACGACAGCACGGGCCGTCACAATACTTTCCGGTTCTATGATCCGGATGTCGGGCAGTTCATCAACCAAGATCCGATTGGGTTGCTGGGCGGTGACAATCTGTATCGGTACGCAGACAACTCAGTTAGCTGGACCGACCCTCTTGGACTGGCCCGGACGCCAGGGCACTTCCTCAAATGGATGTGGTCGCGGCCATCGACAGGGCAACACATGGAAGGTATCGAGTTTAGCGGATCGGATAACCCTAAACCAGGGCGATTAATTTTTTCACGGCAGCCTGCGTTCACACTGAAGCAAAAGCTCTCACCAAAAATTGAAGGGAGGCAGTCAGGTGATAAGTTATATTTCCGTGGTACAAAGCCCCCTGTAATCCTGATGGCCGGGGATGCTCTGCAAGAATGAGCAAGTATGGATGTTAGGACTATCGCGTGAAAGATCGAATTAACATTTCAGGTCAGAATTTCGAATTTGCAGGGTATGCTGCGAATGGATTTCCTCGATTTGTGCATGTAGGTAGTGGCATCGCGTTTCAGTATGTCTCAGGTGGCAGTTTTATGATGGGTTTTTCTGAGGCAGAGGAACATGCGGCCTTCGCAATATCTGATGTTCCACAACTTACTGCCGAAGAAATGCGACCGGTGCGGCGTCGCGTTGTTCACCCAATGCTCGTTTCCGTCGCCCCTGTCCTCAATTTTCAGTGTTCCGACGAAAAGAGTGAGTTTCCCTACGGACCTGCATATCTGAGCCGGGAAGATGCTGAAAGATTTGCAAGTGGAATTGGGTGCCGGGTGCCTGGCGAGGCAGAGTGGGAATATATTTGCCGTGCGGGTACGCAGACGCTGTTTCCTTTCGGCGATAACTTGCCATCAGAGGACGTGCTGGAGAAATGGTTGTCGTCGGATTTCACATCGTTGATAGCGTATTTTGAGTCGCGCCCGAACTTTGAGCCTGTCCAAGATCTACAATGCAATGCGTTTGGCCTTTACGGCATGACCAATCCTGAGTGGTGTCTGAATCGCTTCACGACAAGTCTGGCGCCCAATGCGCCGCAATTAGACGGGAGCTACGTTGTTCGAGGCGGTGGAGCCTATTTCTGGCCTTGGCAGGATGAGGAATGGGTGTGGTGTGTCTCGGCGATGCGTTCACCTTCATCAGGACTTGAGGAAGGGTTGGCCTGTCTCCGGTTGGTGCTCAACGTGCGGGCAAGCCAGCTACACGCTGAGATCCGCCATGCTGGATTTGATTTGCCTGCTGATAGTCGCGAGGACGATAGTAGCCGTGACGAATTGAATGGCGAGTCGAATTGATACCTGCACGGTTTACGTTCAGTTGGTTGGTGTGCGGCGTGCACGGTCGTTTATATAGCTAACCAACTGGCAATTACGCGGCGCGGGTAAGGTCGAGCTCAGATTGAAACGACCGATGGCCTGCGTGGCAGCACACAGTACACAGCTACGACCCGGCTGGACGGCTGACGAGTTGTGCCAACGTCATCGATCGGCAACTTGAGCAGTTCGCATGGGACGCAGCGGGCAACCTGCTCGATGAGGCGCAGCGTAGAAGCCGTGGCTACGTCGAAGGCAATCGTCTGCGCATGTGGCAGGACCTGCGTTTCGAGTACGACCCGTTTGGCAACCTGGCGACGAAACTGCGCGGCGCGAACCAGACACAGCGATTCACGTATGACGGGCAGGACCGGCTGATTACTGTTCGCACTCAGGATGCGCGTGGAGTTGTGGAAACCCGCTTCGAGTACGACTCGCTCGGGCGGCGTCTTGTGAAGACCGATACCTCTTTCGATGTGCGCGGCATGAAGCAGCGCACGGAGAAGAAACGCTTTGTGTGGGAAGGGCTGCGACTCGCGCAGGAGATACGCGAGACTGGGGTGAGTAGCTATGTGTACAGCCCGGATGCGCCGTATACCCCGGCGGCTCGTGTCGATACGGTCATCGCGGAGGCGCTGGCGGCAGTGGCGATCGACACGGCAAAGCGCACGGCCCGGATTTACCACTTCCATACCGATCTGGTGGGCGCGCCGCTGGAGGTCACCGATGAATCCGGCGAACTGGCGTGGGCGGGGAAATACACGGCGTGGGGCAAGGTCGAGCCGAACGCTCGTCAACTGACGGCCGCGCGGACTGATCAGCCGCTCCGCTATGCGGGGCAGTACGCCGACGACAGCACGGGCCTTCACTACAATACTTTCCGGTTCTATGATCCGGATGTCGGGCGGTTCATCAACCAAGATCCGATCGGGTTGTTGGGTGGTGACAATCTGTATCAGTACGCGTCGAATCCGACAGGGTTGATCGATCCGTGGGGTTGGTTCTGTGGTGCATCTCAGGGACATCACCCCATTCCCAAGTTCTTGGGCGGGAATCAGAAACAAAATTTGATTACTCTAGCGAAGGATCCTCACGTCGAATTTCATAATCAACTGAATAGCAATCTTAAAGACTTGTTTGGTATGAGAGGTGGCGGGCCTGGCGGCGGCGCAGCTGATTGGCAACAATTTATGACGCGTAATCCAGGCGCGCAACGACAGGCCTTAGATGCCGTTCTGAATTCAGCACGATCTGTCGACGCAAAATATGGAACACAGCTAACAAGTGCTGTATGGGATAACATTATTAATGGTAGATTCGCCACGTTCCCATGAAAAAAGAATATTTTTATCTTCTGTATTATTCTGGCATGGATCGAAATGATTTCGATCCGTTGTGGTATGGGCAGAATGAGAAATTTTTTTGCAAGACCTGTCATCGCCAAAAGAACTTTGAATCTTCGCTCGATGTGATAGTTGATGGTGACATCCGAGAACTTACGGATATGCCATTTATTGGGCTGATTCCTGGCATCATGTCACGTCGTATTCTTGATTGGTTGGGGTCGGACGCCGACATATATTTGAATATTGGAAAAGTATTCTCTCAAATGGGTGGCGTGAGAAAAGAGCAACCTTATTTTAGTTTTACGGCGAAGCGACCATATATAGTATTGAGGGGAAAGAATCCGGATGTGCTAATGGGAAGGCCAATTCCTGAGGATGAGAGAATTTATATCTGCCCGGAATGTGGATTCAAGTCTCGTCGAGAACGAAGGCCGTTTTTTTTGCTAAAATCTGAGCGTCCTGGAGATCCAATCTCGTGTGCTGATCTTGGGTTGCTAATTCATCAAAGCGTCTACGAAAAAATTGACCAAACCAAGTTGAAAAAGGTCAGGGTTGAAAAAGTGGAAATTGTGAATGAGTAGCGCCATACCTTAATGGAAAGAAGGGCCGCGCAAGCGGCCCTTTGTGCATCTATGAGGGCATTGCTTCGGGTCCGTGTCTGGCGTTGGGCTGGGGGCCTCGGCTCTGGCGCACAGGACGCGGCTTGGGTACGGCCCCTTCTCCTTCATCGGATGGCAGGTTCGCTACAGGGTGTGGGCCAGCGCAGCGCAGGGGGAATGGACCCTGCGGGCGTCGCAACGACTGCCGTTCGAGTGGGGGAAAATTCAACCCGACGCGCCGCCGGTGCACGTGCCTCGACCACAGAACACGCGCTTTCAAGGGCAGTATCTGGACCCCGATCCCCGACTACACTACAACTCGTTCCGGTTTTACGAGCCGGACATCGGACGCTTCATCAACCCGGACCCGGTGGGTACAACCTGCACCAGGACGCGCCGAATCTACTGCCGTGGATTGATCCTTGAGGGCTTGTTCTTCTTCGAGACCAACGAAATTGAATGAGGGAAGGACGTTGTTGTCGCAGAATGAAGTTGACAGAAGGCTTTCTAAAGCAAACGTTAAATCTGTGGATGCCCGAGGGAGTGTAAAGGGAATGCATGCTAAAAACTCAGGTCTGCGCAGCCGAGTACCCGAGCTCGAATCGGTAGTTAATCAACTAAATGGTTGGACTTCTGAACAGGGAAGAGAATCTTTGGCGATATTGATTTCTCGACTTGAGCGGTTTTCTAGAATGGAGCGGTCTGATCCATTCAAAGAATTTTTATCAAATTCAGAATTTTCAATCAAGTTGCTTGGGTTCGCGAAAGATGGTTGCGATGATGTTGGCGTCGTGATTAATGTGATTTCGGCGTTGGGGAATATGATTGATAGGTACGGGCTTCTGCCGTCAGACTCTATTTTTGATTTTTTTGTTGATTTGATGAATGAAAAAAGGGTCGCCTATCATATTTCAATTTTTATAACAAAATTCCCGCAATTCAAAAGGCTTCCATCTAGATGGGATTATGTTGTTTCGATTCCTCGTATAGCGCCTCGGTCGGATTCGGCCAAGAATTTTTGCGCTGAAATTAAGCGCGCGATAAAGTGTGGTGAAGTTATTCCGCCGGAGTATCGGGATAAGGTGGTCGCTATACTTGATGATTTTTCGTCGAAAACAAAAAGTAAGGTTATGGAAGAAGAGTATAAAACAACCATTTCCTATCTGCTTGGGAGTTAATTTCGTTTTTCTGCAGGGGCTCTTTGAAGGGGATTCGTAGCGTTAAGAGGTTTACTTGCGCTGCGATCCCTTGGTTGCTTCTCGGCGACGCATTTGCTGCTTCCGTATTGGCAACCTGGCGACGAAACTGTGCGGCGCGAATCAGACACAGCGATTCACGTGTGACGGGCAAGACCGGCTAATTGCTGTTCGCACTCGGTATGTGCATGGAGTTGTGGAAACCCGCTTCGAGTACGACTTGCTCGGGCGGCGTCTTGTGAAGACCGATACCTCTTTCGATGTGCGCGGCATGAAGCAGCGCACGGAGACGAAACGCTTTGTGTGGGAAGGGCTGCGACTCGCGCAGGAGATACGCGAGACTGGGGTGAGCGGCTATTTCTACAGCCCGGATGCGCCGTACACCCCTGCGGCACGTGTCGACACGGTCATAGCGGAGGCGCTGGCGGTAGTCGCGATCGACACGGCGAAACGCACGGCGCGGATTTACCACTTCCATACCGATCTGGTGGGCGCGCCGCTGGAGGTCGCTGATGAATCCGGCGAACTGGCGTGGGCGGGCAAATACACGGCGTGGGGCAGGCACTCGGCCTCAAGCCGGTCAGGGCTGCTGTCCGTCCACGACAGGCTCAAGGAGGCGGACTCCGCGTCGCGGCACCCCATCCATCGCCGCGCGGCACCAGCCAGCCGACAGGTTGAACGCAAACCGGCTGCGGCACCTGCGCGCGCCGACGCGGCGGGTGCCGTCGCGCCACGCCTCGCGAGCTATCATATGGCTCGCCCGTGCGCGATGCCGGACGGGCCGCGACCGTTTCCCTTCACCTGCTGCACGCTGCGACGCCAACCATGAACACCACGCCGGATACGCCCACGCCACGCGCCCTTCGCGAACTCACGCCCCTCGAGGCCCGCATTCTCGGTGTGCTCGTCGAGAAACAGCACACGGTGCCGGACACCTATCCGCTGTCGCTGAATGCGCTGACCTCGGGCTGCAACCAGAAAACCGCGCGCTCGCCGGTGATGAACGTCAGCGAGGATGAAGTCACGACCGCGCTCGACGGGCTGAAGCACCTGAGCCTCGTGATGGAAGGCAGCAGCAGCCGCGTGCCGCGTTTCGAGCACAACGTGAACCGCGTGCTCGGCATCCCGAGCCAGGCGATCGCGCTGCTGACGATCCTGCTGCTGCGCGGCCCGCAGACGGCCGCCGAACTGCGCCTGAACAGCGCGCGCCTGCACGGTTTCGCGGATATCTCGTCGGTCGAGGCATTCCTGGACGAACTCGCGGCGCGCGCGCAGCCGCTCGTCATCCGGCTGCCGCGCGCGCCGGGCGCACGCGAGAACCGCTGGATGCACCTGATGTGCGGCGAAGTGAACGTGGCCGACTTCGCGGGCGCGGATGCCGGCGGTGCCGATTCCGTGCCGCCGTCCGAATTCGAAGCGCTGAAGGCCGAACAGAAGCGCCTCGCGGATGAAGTGGCGCGATTGAATGCGCTGGTTCTGCGGATGGCCGGCGAGCTGGGCATCGACGTCGACGCGCAAGGCGACGCGTCCTGACGCCGAGGGCGGCGGTGCCTGCCTATCGGCCGGCTCCGTCGTGGCACAGCCGGGCTGGGGCGCGATGCGGATACCCCCCCGCATCGCCGCGTTACTTCAGCTTGACGCCCGGTACGAGATAGCGCGAACCGCCCGGTTTCAGGATCGGTGCCAGCGCCGCGAACGGCGCATCGAGCTGCGGCCCGAGACAGGCACCCATTGCGTGCCCGATACCGGAGACGACAAACGACAGCTTGCCGGGCGCATCGAATTCGAACGCCAGATACTGCGGGAACACGTCGGCGCATGCCATCGAATCGCTTTCGCCGTCCGTCACGTGTTCACCCTGCGTTGCCTTGTCGCGCAACCGCGTAATGAAGCTCACTATCGCGGGGCTCGTTCCCGGATCGCCGTCCTTGCCCACCGAAGTCGCGTCGATCACGCGATTCCAGTCGAGGTACGTACCACGCAGCAGGTCGAACGTGACCGGATCGTAGTGATTGTTCGGATGGGCGCCACCGCAGTACGTACTGCCCGATTCCACGATGCCGAGTGCCGCGGGTGACAGCCACGTGACCGTCACCTGTTCGTCGTCGTAGTCGCCGAGCGAACCGGCGGCCGGCCCGTCGTCGGTGTAGCGGGTCGACGCGCATTCGAGCGCGGCGAGATTCATCTGCCAATGCTGCTGCTCGAGCAGGCGGTTGACCCGTGCCATGACCGCCGGATCGGGATGGCGGCTCAGCCGCGGATACATGAGCTTCGTGCGCGGGTCGCGCCACATCCGGTACGCGACGGTCCCGCTTCCGATCTCGGGGCCGGCCGGCTGCGCGTGCCCGGCAAGCTTCAGCGTCGCATAAGGCGCCTGCCGCATGTCGATGGCCACGCCGCTTGCGATACCGCTGCCGACGCCACCGGCGATGCTGTTGGTAACGGCTTCGACGGAGCCGGGCGCAACCGCGTCGGGATCGTATTCAGCCATGCGCCGCAGCGTGAAGCTGCGCGTCTTGCCGGTGCGCGCGTCGGTCCACTGGCCGCGATAGCCGCCCTTGTCCCGCGTGCCGTGCCAGGTGGCCGCGGCATGATCGAAATCGGCTTGTTCGCCGAATCCCAATGGACTGCGCGCCTCGTCCGGCAACTGCGTTCGCACGAGCGGTTCGATCAATTCCGCGGGCGTGCCGTGCAGCGGAATATCGACGCCGTGCTGCGCATAGAAGTAGCGGCCCGAGATTGAACCATCCGCAGCCGGGCGATTGTCGAGTTCCATCACGACGGCGCCGGCGCCTTGCAGCGTTCCTTCGTAGACCGTGCGCGGCGCGGCATTCGCGAAGCTCGCGTGCAGTGCGACCAGCACCCACGCTGTCCGGATCAGCGGGCGCATCACCAGCGGCACCCGGTCTGTTCGGATGCGTCGACATCCAGCGCGCGGCCGAACGCGGTCTTCTTGCCGGTGCGCGCGCTGGTATAGGTCATCGAATAGATGATCGCGCCCTGGGACATCATTTCGTAACGCCCGTTGATCCTGCCGTCGACCATTTCGACCCAGGTCGTCGTGTACTGGTGCGGACGGCTTTCGTCGAGCACTGCGTCTTCCTCGTGCTCGATCACCAGCGGCAGGGCGGTTTTCGATTGCGCATACCGGACCATGCCGCCCGACCATTTGACCGCATCGTCATAGTAGGTGCGCATCTCGAAGCGCACGGGCTTGTCGCCCTCCGACCTGAAGCAGAACACGTCGGTGGACACCTTGGCGAATGCCGGCAGCGACAGGCAGAGCAGCGCGGCGGTGAGGACTGTTTTCATCGCGTTGTGTGAGAAATGATGCGGTACGTCAACCGATGCTGATCCGCGTGGCGCCCGCATCGACGAGCTGGAACAGCAGATCCTCGACGGCCGCTCCGGGTGCGGAGCCGAGATCCGCATTGACGCGCCACCCGTGCTCCGTGCGAACGGGTTCCGACAGATAGTGAACGATGGCATGCAGCCCGTCTTCGCCCGGCGTGTTCTCGTCGTCGACATCGAACCACGCGAAGAACCACGTCTTGAACGCATCGACCGCCGCACTTTCGTCGAGACCGTCGGCCTCGATCGTGGCCCAGTCCCACACGAACGGGCGGATCGACACGGCCGCCGTTTCGAGGGTGAACGCGAACGGCTCGAAATCCAGCTGCGTGGTCGAATCGACCATCACCGGCTGGCCGGCCGATTCGCCTTCGGTTGCGATGATGTCGGACCGGCACGGCAACGCGAGCGGCCCTTCGGTGGCGAGCGTGCCGTCGGCCCGCCGGTAGGCCGGTTCGACGAATACGGCCGGTTGCGCGGCCGCTTTCGCGAGCCGGTCGGCATACGGTTGGCGGATGGCGTGGAGCAGTTCGGAGACGGTCATCGTGGCGTGTCGGTTGGGCAGGGAACGATCGGTCACAGGCAGGCGGTGCGTCGCGCGGCCGGCATCGCACGACGCGGCCTTCGGTGCCGGACAGCCGTGATCGTACGGCACTTCGGCAAAACGCGGACAGTCGGCCGAACGGCCGGCGCGCCCCGCGTCGCGCGGCGACGGGTTTAGACGTTTACCTTCAAACAATGGAAAACGCCCATCGAGTGCGGGCGCGTTGTGCTTCAATGAATCCGGTTGGTACTCCTACTAAAATTACACATTCAGAACAGCCCGGATCATTCATTCACAGGAGACAGTCGATGGCTCGGAAACGGTTTTGAAGCGGCACGCACGATGGTCTGCAACACCGCCGAACTTCCTTCGATGAAAGCAGGTTATCCCAGGGGCTCCACCCATGTCCTCCCGACGTTTCATGATGGCCGCGGCGGCCGTGTCCGCCACGCTGGCCATCGCTGCACCGCCCGCCAGCGCCGCTGCGCCGACCGTGTCCGACCCGTTCTACACGTACACCGGCACCACGCCGTTGGCATCGATTCCACCAGGCACGGTGCTCAAGACGCGCAACGTCACCTATCACGTGGCCGGCATCCCCACCGCGCTGACCGCGCAGCAGTTGCTGTATCGCACCCATAACGCGCTGAACCAGCCGGTCGTCAACGTGACGTCCGTGATCAAGAGCCAGGTCAGCAACGGCCAGGCCATCTCGTACCAGTCGGCCTACGATTCGCTGAACCCGTACGACGAGCCGTCGCAGGTGATCGCCGGCGACCGCGACGTGACCAAGGTCATCAATGTCGGCACGTTGCTCTACAGCGCGGAATCGATTCCGCTGTCGACACTGCTGCTGCTCGGCTACAACGTCATCGTGCCCGATACGGAAGGCCAGACGGCCGACTTCGCTGCCGGCCCCGAATACGGGATGACCACGCTCGATTCGATCCGCGCGGCGCTCAATACGCCGTCGACGGGCCTGAACCCGTCGAGCAAGGTCGCGATGATCGGCTATTCCGGCGGCGCGATCGCGACGAACTGGGCCGCGCAGCTCGCGCCGAGCTACGCGCCCGAGATCAACAGGCAGCTCGTCGGCGCGGCGGAAGGCGGCGTGCTGGTCGACCCCGCGCACAACCTGCGCTATGTCGACGGCAGCATCGTGTGGGGCGGCGTGGCCGCGGCCGCGCTGGCCGGGCTGTCGCGCGGCTACGGCTTCGACCTGACGCCCTATCTCAGCGACACCGGCGTCGCCGTGTTCAAGGACATCCAGAGCCAGTCGCTCGCCTACATCCTGCCGAAGTACACGGGGCTGCACTGGGGCACGCTGTTCAAGCCGCAATACGCGAACGACATCAACAGCATTCCCGTGTACGTGACGTATGCGAACAAGGTCAATGCCGGGCTGGCCGTATCGCCGACGATCCCGATGTTCATCGGCCAGGGCACGGCCGGCGCGCTCGATGGCACGTTCAGCAGTCAGGTGGGCGACGGCGTGATGATGGCGTACGACGTGCGCGCGCTGGCGCAGAAGTTCTGCGCCAGCGGCACGCCGGTCACGTACACCGAATATCCGCTCGAGCATGCGGGTGCGATCGTGCCGTGGGTGGCCGGCATGCTGCCGTGGCTCTACGACCGATTCAACGGGAAAACCGCGCCGAGCAATTGCTGGCTGACGTCGTTGCTGCCGAGCAATTCGCTGGCGCCCGAGACGCTGCATTAGCCGCAACGCCGCGTGTGATGCGGCGCGTGGCCGGGCGACCCTGCGCGGGTCGCCTTTTTCTTTTCGCCGGTTGATTTCCGTCGCGCTGCCGTCAGGCAGCCGCGCCCGTCCCCCGCCGCAACCCGCCGCCGTCCCGCCCGGGTGCCATAATCGAGCCTGCCCATCATTCCAGACGTCCCCCGGAGAATCACCATGCAGAACCTCGACAATCCTTCCCACGATCGCGAGGTAGGCAGCGCCGACGCGACGCAGGACACCACGCGCATCGACGACGTCCGCATCGGCGCCGTGCGCCCGCTGATTTCGCCGGCGCTGCTGCTGGACGAACTGCCGGTGCCGGCCGCCACGCAGACGCTCGTCGAGGATACGCGCCGCGCGATCGGCGACATCCTGCACGGCCGCGACGACCGGCTGCTGCTCGTCGTCGGCCCGTGCTCGATCCACGATCACGACCAGGCACTCGATTACGCGCGCCGCTTGAAAGTGGCCGCCGATGCGCTGAAGGACGACCTGCTGATCACGATGCGCGTCTACTTCGAAAAGCCGCGCACGACGGTCGGCTGGAAGGGCTACATCAACGATCCGCGCCTCGACGGCAGCTTCCGCATCAATGAAGGGCTGCGCGCCGCGCGGCAGCTGCTGCTCGACATCAACGCGCTCGGCCTGCCGGCGTCGACCGAATTCCTCGACCTGCTGAGTCCGCAGTACATCGCCGACCTGATCGCGTGGGGCGCGATCGGCGCGCGTACGACCGAGAGCCAGAGCCATCGCCAGCTCGCGTCGGGCCTCAGCTGCCCGATCGGCTTCAAGAACGGCACCGATGGCGGCGTGCAGGTCGCGTCCGACGCGATCGTCGCCGCGGCCGCGAGCCATGCGTTCATGGGGATGACGAAGATGGGGATGGCCGCGATCTTCGAGACGCGCGGCAACGACGACGCGCACGTGATCCTGCGCGGCGGCAAGAACGGCCCGAACTACGACGCCGAACATGTCGAGGCGAGCTGCGCGGTGCTGCGCAAGGCCGGCTTGCGCGAGCAGGTGATGGTCGACTGCTCGCACGCGAATTCGAACAAGTCGCACGACCGGCAGATCGACGTTGCGCAGGATCTCGCGCGGCAACTGTCGCAGGGCGAGCAGCGGATCGTCGGCGTGATGGTCGAGAGCCATCTCGAAGCCGGGCGCCAGGACCTGAAGCCCGGCGTGGCGCTGAAGTACGGCGTATCGATCACGGATGCGTGCCTGAGCTGGACGCAGACGGAGCCCGTGCTCGACGTGCTGGCCGACGCGGTGCGGCAACGGCGCGCGCAGTCGCGCAACGCGTGACGGGGGTGAACCCGACATGACCGGTTTCCCGTCCGACGCGCCGGTCATGCAGGACGACCCTTCTGCTTCCGGCATGACGGCACGGGCACGGGTGCCACCCGGCAAGCTGTTCACGATGTCGGGCGTCGGGTGGGCGGCGATGCTCGGTTCGCCGCTCGCGGGCGGCATCCTGCTCGCGGCGAACGCACGGCGTCTCGGGAATCGCGCGCTCGCGCAGCGGCAGATTCTCGCAACGGCGCTCGTCACGCTCGTGTCGATCGCGCTGTATGCGGTGGTGGACATACCGGAAACCACGGTGGTGCAGCACGCGCTCGTGCATGCCGTCGTCATTGCCGGTCTCGCCGGGACGATCGTCTATGCACGACACGTGCAAGGCGCGGCCGTCGCCGCTCACCGGGCCGCCGGCGGCGCGCTGGAATCGAACTGGCGCGCGGCGGGCATCGGCCTGCTGACGCTGCTCGGCGTCTGGTTGTCGATTGCCGTGGTGGGCGTGGCGCTGGGTGTCGCAGGCGTGCTGAACTTCAATAGCGACCTGCAGATCCTGCGCAGTTATCCGGCGCCTGCGGAGCTGCGTTTGCCTCCGGAATGGCGGGTCGTGAGCCAGCCGGAAGGTCACGGCGACGTGAGCTACCGCATCCGGCGCTTCAGGTTCGGGCTGATCTCGGCGGGGATCGACTTCGCCATCGACGACAAGAGCGACGATGCCCTGACGAGCCTATGCGACGGGTGGGACGAGCCGGTCGAGGAAGGTGGCAGCGCGATCGGATCGTCGCACGCGGCGAACAACACGATAGCCGGCCGGCCCGCGCAGAAGTGCGAGCACAAGGAGACACTCCGCGAAGTAGTCGTCCACCAGTCGGTCGTGGTGACCTCCGGCGACACGAAGACCTGCGCGCTGGTCTACACGGCGCGCGAGGAAAACTACGCGCGTTATCTGCCGGAGTTCTACCGCGTACGCGATTCGCTGCGGTGTCCGTAACGTCACCATCGCGTGGGGGCGTGACAGGGGCTGCGTCATCGCGTCCGATGCAGCGTTGCGCGAGTGGCGCTAACATGGGCCGGTGCGATGCGTCGTGCGCAGGCCGCCGCGCTTCATGCGACGCAGGCACGGAGGCGGCTTGGCCGGCCGCCGATACCGACAACAATTCACCGGAGTACCTGACAGCATGGCTTTCTACAAGACCCTCATCGCAGCAACCGTCCTCGCCTCGAGCGTCAGCGCGCACGCGCAGATCGCGGGCGCGCAGCCGATCAGCGTGACCGTCGAGCAATCGCAGGCGCTGCTCGAAGGCTGGAGCGTGAAGAAGAGCGTGCTCGGCAAGGCCGTCTACAACGACGCGAACCAGAAGGTCGGCACCGTGCGCGACCTGATCGTCGCACCGGACGGCTCGGTGTCGGCGGCGATCGTATCGGCCGGCGGTTTCCTCGGCGTGGCCGCGCACGACGTCGCGGTGCCGATCGCGTCGCTCGACGTGCGCAACGGCAACATCTACCTGCCGGGCGCGACGAAGGACGCGCTGAAGGCGACGCCCGCGTTCCAGTACGCGAAGGTGCCGTCGCCGCCGAAGCCGAAGAAGGTCGACGACAAGCACTGAGCAACGTTGATTTACCCGGCCCGGAGCGCAATGCGCCGGGCCGGGTCCGGCCGACCGCGCGCCCAGGAGGCTCGCGCGTCGGTCCAGACACTCAGGCCGCGGGCACTTGCTCGCCCAGCCATACTCCGCTGAACCCGAACGCGACCGGCCCGCTCAGAAGCACACTGCCGGTACCGTCCCAACGCACAGTCACGTCGCCGCCGTCGCATTCGACGCGCACCGACGCATCCAGCAGCCCGCGCCGGATGCCGTTGACGACCGCGCCGCACGAACACGATCCCGAACCGAGCGGCACGCCGCCGCCGCGCTCCCAGATGCGCAGGCGAATATGCGTGCGATCGATGACCTGAACGAAATGCACGTTGGTTTTCTGCGGAAACAGCGGATGCGTTTCGATGGCCGGGCCGAGCGCCGCGACATCGATCGCGCGGAGATCGTCGACGAAGAACGTGCAATGCGGATTGCCCATGTTGCACGCGGCCGGCGCGCCGGGCAGCGGCAGCGCGAGGGTGTCGAGTGCCTCGGCGACCGGCACGTCCCGCCAGCCGGTGAGCGGCAGGCCCATCTCGACGGCGATCAGGCCGCTCGTCTCCGTCGAACACACGAGATACCCGCGGCGAGTCCGCAACACGAGCGACGCCATGCCGGTTTCCCGCATCAGTTGCCAGGCGACGCCGCGCGTCGCGCTGCCGCAGGTGTCGAGCGGCGAGCCGTCGGCGTTCCAGAACGCGACGCGGGCCGCCGCGTCGTCGCAGTCCGACACGACCGCGAGCTGGTTGAAGCCGATGCCGCAACGCCGGTCGCCCATGCGCCGCACCAGATCGCGGTCGATGCGGTGCGCTTGATCCTGACCGCGCAGGTCGACGATGACGAAGTCGTCGCCGTTTGCGTGCATTTTCTGAAATCCGATCGGCATGGCGGTTCCGGTATCGAGGCAGGCGAACACTGTACGGTGCGCGCCGGCCGGGATCAATGCCGTTCGGGCGCAGGGCTGTACAGCGCCGCGCGAGTCGAGGCACCTGATGCGCGGCGCGCTGCCCGATTGCCGATCACGTCGTTGCCACGCCGCCCGCGTGCGTCACGCACCGCTTGGGGCACACCCCAATGCGAAGCAAATCGTAAGACATGTAATATAAATGAAAGATCAATTCGGATCTGTCCGTAGTCGTGACTCCCGCGCGCTCGCGTAACGGATCCGACCCTCCGCCACGCGTCATGCCCGACTTCAACTGAAACGCCTCATGGAACAACTCGTCGATTTGCTCAACGGTGTCATCTGGAGCCCCGCGCTCATCTTTCTCTGTCTTGCCGCGGGGCTGTACTTCTCGCTGCGCACGCGCTTCGCGCAGGTTCGCCACTTCATCGAGATGCTGCGCCTGATGCGCGGCAGCAAGGCATCGGCGGAAGGCGTGTCGTCGTTCCAGGCGCTGGCGATGTCGCTGTCGGGGCGCGTCGGCACGGGCAACATCGCGGGCGTCGCGACGGCCATCACGTTCGGCGGCCCCGGCGCGATGTTCTGGATGTGGCTCGTCGCGTTCCTCGGCGCGAGCACCGCGTTCGTCGAATCGACGCTGTCGCAGATCTACAAGGTGCGGCGCGAAGGACAGTATCGCGGCGGCCCCGCGTATTACATCGAGAAGGGGCTCGGCATCCGCTGGTATGCGGTGGCGTTCGCGATAGCCACCGTGCTCGCCTGCGGGCTGCTGCTCCCGGGCGTGCAGGCGAACGGGATCTCGTCCGCGATCGAGAATTCCTTCGGCATCGCGAAGCCCGTCACCGGCGCAGTGCTCGTGCTGCTGCTCGGGTTGATCATCTTCGGCGGCGTGAAGCGGATCGCACGCGTCGCGGAAATCGTCGTGCCGTTCATGGCGCTCGGCTACATCCTGATCGCGTGCGTCGTGATCGCGCTCGACATCGAACGCCTGCCGGGCGTCGTCAGGCTGGTGTTCGAAAGCGCGTTCGGCTTCGAGGCCGGCTTCGGCGCGGTGCTCGGCATGGCGATCCAGTGGGGCGTGAAGCGCGGCGTCTATTCGAATGAAGCGGGGCAGGGCACGGGCCCGCACGCGTCGGCCGCCGCCGAAGTGACGCACCCGGCGCAGCAGGGGCTCGTGCAGGCCTTCTCCGTCTACGTCGATACGCTGTTCGTCTGCTCGGCGACGGGCTTCATGATCCTCATCACGGGCGCTTACAACGTGGTCGCGCCGAACGGCCGCGCGCTGTTTTCGGGCGCGGCCGGCATCGAGGCCGGCCCCGGCTACACGCAGATGGCCGTCGAATCGGTGCTGCCGGGCTTCGGTGCGGCGTTCGTCGCGATGGCGCTGTTCTTCTTCGCGTTCACCACCATCCTCGCGTACTACTACATCGCGGAAACCAACGTCGCGTACCTGAGCCGCACGCGCAGCAGCGCCGCCGGCACGTTCGTGCTGCGCGCGGTGATCCTGCTCGCCACGCTGTACGGCGCGGTGAAGAGCGCGAGCGTCGCCTGGGCGCTCGGCGATATCGGCGTCGGGCTGATGGCATGGCTGAACATCGTCGCGATCCTGCTGCTGCAGAAGCCGGCGCTCAAGGCGTTGCGCGACTACGAGGCGCAGAAGCGCGCGGGACGCGAGCCGTCGTTCGATCCGGCCGCGCTCGGCATCGCGAATGCGACGTTCTGGGAGAAGCGGAGCGAGGCGAGCGGCGCGCGCGAGAGCCGGGCCGAGCCGGTTGTGACGGCCGAACGGCAGTCGTAGCGCTGCCCACCGCATGGGCGTGGCCGGCCGAGACGGCGGCCGCGCGCGCCGCGGGATTGACTCGTTTCGCACCGGCGGCCGGCCCATTCGTTGCCGGCCGTTTTGCATGGCGACGTGCGTGGAAGCCGGTGCGTGACGGCGAGATGGCTAGTTGCCGTTGCCTTGGAGAATCATGTCCACACGATCTTCAGTCGCCAGCCAGCGGCAGCGCTCGGGCTCGCCCGAATCGCGACACTCGTCCTCCTTGTGGTCGACCCAAATGCGCTCCTCGACGCGCAAACTCCGAGCCTGAGCCTCATCGTTGTTTGTTGCGTAGCGGGAAAGCATGCGACGGTAGTTGTCGTTGAGCGCCCGATCGGCGCGCTGATAGAGCCACTTGTAGGGGCGCGCGGGATCGAACGACGGGAAATTGCCGAACGGGAACGCTTCTTCCGGATTATTGGAATACCAGCCGTTGGCCACGCCCACGATCATTTGGATCGATCGCTGCGAACGTGGAACCGCGAATTCGGAATTCCACGTCAAGACCATCCAGTTGTGGTCGCCATGCGTATCCAGAACGCGCACGTTGACCGTCTTGACCGGGCGCCCGTTCTCGCGGACATGAACCGCAGCACATGGCCCCACCCGGTTCTTTTCGTCACCGTCGAACCGTGCAATGCAAGTGCCTGGCGGGGGGAGCGACGTCCCGGTCACCTGACCGAAGTTGTCCTTGCTCGCGTCGGTGTCCGTGACCTTCACAAGCAGGGACACGTGCGGCGAATTCTCGTCGACACGGGCTGCTTCGACGTCAAGATGCAGTGTGGCCTCCGCCAGCGCATTCGCAGAGAACAGGGCGCAGAAACCGGCGAGCGTCGAAACGGCAAGTCGAGTGAAGTACATGACGGATGGTCAAAGGTTGATCAAGAGATGAAAGGGCGTGGCATCAAGCGCCAAACGATCTTAATTCGCGCGAGCGGAACTTTCAAAGTATCGTGACCCGCGGCTCCCGCCTTTGCCCGGGAGCGCCATTCGCCCGACACGCGCCGGGACGAGCCGGTCGTTTCGACGGAAACAGGCGCGGCGCGGACATGGCTGGCAAGGAACGCAGTCATGCAAACCGACGCTTCCGCCCGAACGTTGCACACGCATCTACGTAATTCTACGTAGCTCCGCATACGTAGTTATCCGCTTGTAAGCCGCCCCCGTCGCACGGAATACTACGGCCCATCGTCACGGCCGTTGCGAGGCCGTGGCATGACGCATCGACGTCACGCGTGTGTGGCACCTTCGCCGCACGCCATCTAAAACCACATTGGAGACCAGGAGACGCCATGAATCGGGCTTCCAGTACCCTGCTCTGGATTGCGGTCGCGCTGCTCGGCGCGTTCGCGTTCGGCACGATCGCACTTGCACACGGCGAGCGCGTCAGTGCCCTCTGGATCGTGATCGCCGCAGTCTGCGTGTATCTGATCGCGTATCGCTTCTACAGCCGTTTCATCGCCAGCAAGGTGATGCAGCTCGACGGGCTGCGCATGACGCCGGCCGTCAAGTACAACGACGGCCTCGACTACGTGCCGACCAACAAGTACGTGCTGTTCGGCCATCACTTCGCCGCGATCGCCGGCGCCGGCCCGCTCGTCGGGCCCGTGCTCGCCGCGCAGATGGGCTACATGCCCGGCATGCTGTGGATCCTGGCCGGCGTCGTGTTCGCCGGCGCGGTGCAGGACTTCATCGTGCTGTTCATCTCGACGCGCCGCGACGGCCGCTCGCTCGGCGATCTCGTCAAGATGGAGCTCGGCACGGTGCCCGGCGTGATCGCGCTGTTCGGCGCGTTCCTGATCATGGTGATCATCCTCGCGGTGCTCGCGCTGATCGTCGTGAAGGCGCTGACCAATTCGCCGTGGGGCACGTTCACCGTCGCCGCGACGATTCCGATCGCGCTGTTCATGGGCGTCTATACGCGCTACATCCGTCCGGGCCGCATCGGCGAAGTGTCGATCATCGGCTTCGTGCTGCTGATGGCATCGATCGCGTTCGGCCAGCACGTGCACGATTCGCCGACGCTCGCCGCGTGGTTCACGTTCACGGGCACGCAGCTCACGTGGATCCTGATCGGCTACGGCTTCGTCGCATCGGTGCTGCCGGTGTGGCTGCTGCTCGCGCCGCGCGACTACCTGTCGACCTTCCTGAAGATCGGCACGATCCTCGGCCTCGCGATCGGCATCCTGGTCGTCGCACCGGAACTGAAGATGCCCGCGCTGACGAAGTTCGTCGACGGCACGGGCCCGGTGTGGTCGGGCGGCCTGTTCCCGTTCCTGTTCATCACGATCGCGTGCGGCGCGGTGTCGGGTTTCCACGCGCTGATCTCGTCGGGCACGACGCCGAAGCTGATCGACAACGAAACCAACGCGCGCTTCATCGGTTACGGCGCGATGCTGATGGAATCGTTCGTCGCGATCATGGCGCTGGTCGCCGCGAGCGTGATCGAGCCGGGCATCTACTTCGCGATGAACGCGCCGGCCGCCGTGCTCGGCACGACGCCGGAAGCGGTCGCCAACACGGTCACGCAATGGGGCTTCGTGCTGACGCCCGACATGCTGACGCAGACCGCGAAGGCCGTCGGCGAAACGACGATCATCGCGCGCGCGGGCGGCGCGCCGACGCTGGCCGTCGGCATGGCGCACATCCTGCACCAGGTGATCGGCGGCGAAGCGATGATGGCGTTCTGGTATCACTTCGCGATCCTGTTCGAGGCGCTGTTCATCCTGACGGCCGTCGACGCCGGCACGCGCGCGGGCCGCTTCATGCTGCAGGACCTGCTCGGCACGTTCCATCCGGCGCTCAAGCGCACCGAGTCGCTGCCCGCGAACCTGGTCGCCACCGCGCTGTGCGTGGCCGCATGGGGCTACTTCCTGTATCAGGGCGTGGTCGATCCGCTTGGCGGCATCAACACGCTGTGGCCGCTGTTCGGCATCTCGAACCAGATGCTCGCCGCGATCGCGCTGGTGCTCGGCACCGTCGTGCTGTTCAAGATGAAGCGCGAGCGCTATGCGTGGGTGACGATCGTGCCGACCGTGTGGCTGCTGATCTGCACGCTGACCGCCGGCTGGCAGAAGATTTTCGACGCGAACCCGAAGGTCAGCTTCCTCGCGCACGCCGCGAAGCTGCAGGCCGCGGTGGACGAAGGCAAGGTGCTCGCGCCGGCGAAGTCGATCGCGCAGATGCAGCGGATCATCTTCAACGACTACATCGATGCGGCGCTGGCCGGGCTGTTCATCTTCGTCGTCGTGGCGATCGCGGTGTACGGCGTGATCGCCGTGCTGCGCGCGCGCCGCGAGTCGAAGCCGACCGTGCGCGAGACGCCGTACGAAGCGATGCCGGCCGCGCAGGCGCTCGGCAGCGGACGTTAAGGGGAGGCCGCGATGTTCAGCGATCTGGGCAGCGACCTGCGCAGCGCGGGGCGTTACCTCGGGCAGGCGTTGCGGCTGATGGTCGGCCTGCCCGACTACGACACCTACGTCGCGCACATGCGCGAGACCCATCCGGACCGCGAGCCGATGACGTACGAGGAATTCTTCCGCGAACGTCAGAATGCGCGGTACGGGTCGGGGGCAGGGAAGTGCTGTTGAACCGCACCGCCGCAGCGGTTCGGTGATCGACAGGGAAGCGCCGCGAGGGATTTCGCGGCGCTTTTTCTTTGGCGGGCCGGCGGCGGCGGCGCGCATGCAGCGGGAATCGCCGCGCCGTTTGCCGGCGCGCAGCACGGCACGGACCGGCGGCCGGTATCATAGGGTGTATTTTTCCCGATGGACCCGCAGGAGAACACGTCGTGCATGTCGGTGAGCGTTTCAACAGCATTTCCCATCTCGTCGGCGCGGTGCTGTCGGTGGCTGGCCTTGTGGCGCTCGTGACGATGGGCGCGCTCGAAGGCGATCCGTACAAGGTCGTGAGCTTCAGCGTGTACGGCGCGATGCTGATCCTGCTCTATGCGATCTCGACGCTGTACCACAGCGTGCGCAATCCGCGCCTGAAAGCCATTCTGCAGAAGTGCGACCACTCGGCGATCTACCTGCTGATCGCCGGCAGCTATACGCCGTTCACGCTGGTGACGTTGCGCGGCCCGTGGGGCTGGTCGCTGTTTGGCGTGAGCTGGGGGCTGGCCGTGTTCGGGATCGTGCAGGAACTGACGCTCGGGCGGCGCACGCGCATGTTGTCGATGATCCTGTACGTGGCGATGGGCTGGCTCGCACTCGTCGCGGTGCGTCCGCTGATCCATGCGCTGCCGCCAGTCGGCACCGCGTGGCTCGTGGCCGGCGGATTGATCTACAGCGCGGGGATCTACTTCTTCATCAACGACGAGCGTATCCGCCACGGGCACGGCATCTGGCATCTGTTCGTGCTGGCAGGGAGCCTGTGCCAGTTCGTCAGTGTCGCGATGTATGTCGCGTGAGCGAAGGGTACCGTTGATCCGGTGACGGCGCGCTGCATCGCGGGTGCGCCTGCCGGAGCATGCGTTACCGGCGCGTGGCGGTCCGCAGCTGCGCGGCCGGTTCGCCGGGTGCCGGTGTCGGCCGCGCCGTGATCCACCATGTCGCGGCGGCGAGCGCCGACAACCCGGTCGCGATGCCGAGCGCCACCCGCATCGCCGCCGGAAACGGCTGCAGCGTCGCGATGCACGCACCGAAAATCGCCACACCAAGCGCCGATCCACTCTGCCGCGCCGCGTTCAGCGCGGCCGCCGCCACGCCGGCGCGGCGCCGGTCGACTGTCCCGAGCGCCGGCGACGTCGCGGCCGGCGAGATGAATCCCGATGCGAAGCCGATCGCGAGCATCGGCGCGATAGCGAGCCATGCGGGTGTCGTTGCACCGATGCCCGTCATGCCGAGCGCGCCGGCCGCATAGAGCCCAAACGCCGCGCACATCGTGCCCCGCGAGCCGAAGCGCGCAACGAGCCAGCCCGAGCACAGCCCGCCGAGCGCGACCATCGCGGTCATCGGCAGGAACGCGAGCCCCGTGTCGAGCGGGCTCGCGCCGCGGATCTGCCGATAGAACAGGCTGAGCACGAACAGCAAGCCGTAGAACACGAACGCCGACGCCATCGACACGAACGTCGAGCCGGCGAACAGCCGGTTGCGGAAGAACGCGAGCGGCAGCATCGGCTCGCGGCGGCGCGCTTCGATCGCGACGAACGCGATCCACGCGACGACGCTCGTCACCGCTCCGCCGACGATCGGCGCCGAGTGCCAGCCGAGCGACGGGCCTTCGATCAGCGTGCCGATCAGCGTCGCGATCGCGATGATGGCCGCGGCCTGGCCGCCCCAGTCGAAATGCCGCGAGGCATCGACGACGGCGGCGCGCGCGACCGTGCGGCCGAGCCAGATGCCGGCAAGCCCGAGCGGCAGGTTCACGAAGAACAGGCTGCGCCACCCGAACAGATGGATCAGCAGGCCGCCGATCAACGGGCCCGACGCCATGGCGATGCCGCCGCAGCCCATCCACAGGCTGATCGCCGATGCACGCGCGGCCGGTTCGGGGAATGCGCGATTGAGCAGCGCGAGCGAGCAGGGCACCAGCATCGCGCTGCCGATACCTTGCAACGCGCGGGCGATCGCGAGCGCCGGAAGGGTTGGCGCGACGCCGCACAGCACCGACGCGGCGACGAATACCGCGAGCCCCGCGATATAGACGGTGCGATCGCCGAGCCGGTCGCCGAGCGTGCCGCCCGTCATCAGCAGGCTCGCGAACGCGAGCGTGTACGCGTTGACGATCCACTGCAGGCCCGCAACGTGGCTGCCGAACGTATGGGCGATGTCGATGAGCGCGACGTTGACGATGGACGCGTCGAGCAGCACGAGCGTGTAGCTCACGCAGGTTGCGGCGAGCACGCGGCGGGCCGCGGCGCGGTTCGGCGCGGCGGCGGTCATGCGCGGTCGGGTACCGGCGTGGCGGCTCGCAGCGCGAGAAACCCGACCCATCCCCAGTACACGCGATGATGCGCGATCAGGCCGTCACGCAGATCCATCACCTCGACGAGATCGACCTGGTCGCCTTCCGGCGTGGCGCGCGGATATTCCCACGTGAGCTGGCGGCCGTTCGAGAAGAACAGCCCGGTGCGGTACCAGCGCCCTAACTTGTTGCCCGGATTGCGCAGGCCGGCCGCGAAGAATTCACCGATGGCGGCCTTGCCGCGCAGCACGCCAGAGCCGTGATCGGGCAGCGTGACGACGATCAGCGGCGTCTCGAGCACCGCGTCGTCGGCATACAGCGCCATCAGCGCATCGACGTCGCGCGCAACGACGGCTGCGTGCCAGCCTTCATAAATGTGCCGGGCGTCGGTGTCGGCGTGTGACATGGCGGGTTCCTGGAAGCATCGATAACGGAACCCACTGTAGGGGCGCGTCGCCGCGGGACGTTTCACGTCAACCCGAAACGTGGATGTCACCGTGGCGCACGCGGTCGCGTGCCGGCCCTTATCCCGCCAGCGCGTCGAGATTCAGCACATACGATTTCCCGATCCACACCGCGCAATCGCGATGGTCGCGCAGTTCGTCGTTCGTATTCGGATGCAGGAAGATATCGAGCGCGCCGTGGTTCAGCACGAGCCACGGCACGATATCGTCGAAGCGCGTGGCGTCGAATGCGATCTGGTACGACCAGGCCGGGTGCGGGCCGACGAGGCGCTCGTGAAAGCGGCCGAGTTCGATGACCGCGCCGAACCGTTCGTCGACGACCTGGCGAAACGCCCAGGCCGCGTCGCGGCTGGCGGCATCGAAATAGACGTGCGCGTGCCAACTGTCGATGGTGGTGGTGTCGAGGGCAGCCATGAAAGGACTCGATAAAAATGGGAATGCATGAGGTGCCGTGCGAAACGGCCGATGCGTGATTATCGCGCGTCCTTGCCGGGCGCGTCGTGTCGCAATCCGGTCGTCCGGGCACGATGGTTTGTCCTGAATCACAAAAACGGTTCGATTCGAAAAAGCCCGAGATCGAGGTATCCGCACGCGCGATATCACGCCGGAAGCCTTGTCGCAGGTACGCCGGCCACGATCGCACCGGCAACACGTCATTTCAGAAATTGAAAAAGCGCGGTGTGCGCCGCTTCGGATCGTCTGAACAATGGCGATCAGGGCGTTGAATGAATTAAAGAAATTCCGATTTGGCGGGATTCGCGCATGACGCGGTTTGCGCACCGAATTCCGAAGCCGAAAATATCAATTGCAGATTCGGCTATTCAAGCGGAATGCAGCGCGACATACGATGGTTTCAACGCATCGTCGAACACGATCGATGCGGGGACAACCAACTGGAGGCCACTATGCGATCCCTCGTTCCCGTTGCGGTACTTTCCTGCGCACTCGTTGCGCTGCCCGCCGTCAGTTTTGCCCAGAGTGCCGTCACCGATGGCGCACCGAATGCCTCGCTGTCGAGCTGGTGGGCGGCGCGTGCCGAGACCGACGCACAACTGATGCAGATGACGCGCACCGGCTATCGCGCGACGTCGGCCGGTAACCAGAACTATCCGCTCGCGATGCAGCGTGCGCTCGAACGTGTCCGCAATCCGGTGCCGGACCGGTCGCGCGAAGAGCGGGCCGAGATGGAAGCACGTGCCGCGCGCGACGTGCAGGGCGGCCATCCGGTCAAGGCGTTCTTCGTGAAGACCGCGTACTACCTGAAGGGCGAGAACACGTTCTGATGCAGGAGACGAGCATGGCTTGCACGATCCGATTTGCCGGCGTCGTACGCGCGTCGGCGCCGCGCCGGCTGCCGGATACGCGAGCGACGCAGCGGCGCAACGATGGGCACGGCGCGCAGCGTCGTGCGAAGCCCCCGCGCGATACACGCCGTGACGCCGTTGCGTGCCGCAGCGCATGGCCGGCCGTCGCGGCGGGCGACGCGCCTGCAAGCGGGGGCCAATCATGAAGAGCTCCCGGAAGCACCGTCGCCACGTGCCGCTGACCCGCGAGTGGTTGCTGCCGCTGCCGCCCGTGCATGCGCGCGACATCTCGCTGAAATGCCACATGGCGCTCGTCGCGCTGCGTGGCGGGCATGGCAGCGAGGCGCTGCTGTTGCGCTTGCGCACGAGTGTTTACCTGGTGTTCCTGGCGCTCGACGACGTGGTGTGCGCTGACGCGGACATCGACCTGTGCGTCGATGCGGAGCGTGCGCTCGATGCAGGCGTGGCGCGCGCGGCGCAAAACGGCACATGGACGTTGCGCGACGACGAATGCGCGGTGCTCGAGCATGTGCTCGCGGCGAACGACGCGTGCGTCACGACGCTCACGCGGCATCGGCTGGCCGAGCTGTGGGAGCACGTCTGCACGTTCGCGTCGAGCGGCCAGCCGGCGCTCGTCGCGAGCGCGGCGGAGAAGATGCGCATGCACGCGGCCGAATCGCTGGCCGCGTAGCGGCGTACCGGTTTCGCAGGGAGGGTGGAGGAGACAGGGCCAGCCGCACCGGCGTGGCCGCCGCAATCGCGCTACGTCGACGATTGCGCGGCTGCGGCACCGATACGATGACGGCGGAACGCGACCCAAAGCCGCGGCCCAAAACAAAAGCGCCACGGAGCGGACTCCGTGGCGCTTCTTTTTTCCCGCCGGCGCGGAGGCTCGGCCCCCGCGTGGCGAAACGCGCTTAGGCTGCTGCGGCCGGCTTCGCCGGCTTTTGCAGTTTGCCCTTGCCGGCGCGCTGGATTTCCTCGAGCTTGATCTCGACGTGACGCGAGAACACGTATTCGGCCGGGCGCTGCTTGTCGATCGGAATGTCCGGTGCGAACGGGCCGTCGGTCTTGATGCCCTTGCGGCTCACGGCGAACGCCTTCAGCGGATGCGCCATCGTGTCCATCACGGCGGTCGCTTCGAAGCCGCAGTGGACCATGCAGTCCGCGCACTTCTCGTAGTTGCCGACGCCGTAGTTGTCCCAGTTCGTGTCTTCCATCAGTTCCTTGAAGGTCTTCACGTAACCTTCGCCGACCAGATAGCACGGCTTCTGCCAGCCGAACACGGTACGCGCCGGGTTGCCCCACGGCGTGCACTTGTAGGTCTGGTTGCCGGCCAGGAAGTCGAGGAACAGCGACGACTGGCTGAACGACCAGCGCTTGCCGCCGTCGCCGCGCTTCAGGATCTCGCGGAACAGGTTCTTCGTCTTGTCGCGGTTCAGGAAGTGCTGCTGATCCGGTGCGCGCTCGTACGCGTAGCCCGGCGACACGGTGATGCCGTCGACGCCGATCGGGCCCAGCGTATCGAAGAACTTCGCGACGCGTTCCGGCACGGCATCGTTGAACAGCGTGCAGTTGATGTTCACGCGGAAGCCGCGGCGCTTCGCTTCCTTGATCGCCGCGACGGCCTTGTCGTACACGCCTTCCTGCGACACCGAGTGATCGTGCGCCTGCTGGTCGCCGTCGAGGTGGACCGACCAGACGAAATACGGGCTCGGCTGGTAGTCGTCCATCTTCTTTTCCATCAGCAGCGCGTTCGTGCACAGGTACACGAATTTCTTGCGCTTCATGATGCCCTTGACGATTTCCGGCATTTCCTTGTGCAGCAGCGGCTCGCCGCCTGCGATCGACACGATCGGTGCGCCGCACTCGTCGACCGCTTCCAGGCATTCCTGGACGGACAGACGCTGGTTCAGGATGGGATCCGGGTAATCGATCTTGCCGCAGCCGTTGCACGCGAGGTTGCAGCGGAACAGCGGCTCGAGCATCAGCGCGAGCGGATAGCGTTTGTTGCCGGACAGGTGTTGGCGCGTGATGTACGCGCCGACGCGGACTTGCTGGAGCAGCGGAATAGACAAGAGATGTCCTCCTTAAACTTCGCGGGCGACAGCTTGCGTGAGCTTCGCCGGCAGCTTGAATTCGACTTTTTCCTCACGGCCCGCCATCGTCGTGACGTCGACGGGACCCAGCGCGCGCAACGCGCCAATTACATCTTCGACCATCTCCTCGGGCGCGGACGCCCCGGCGGTCAGCCCAACGGTCTTCGCATTCGCGAACCATTCGGCCTTTACTTCTGAACCGTCGGCGACGAGGTAGCTCGGCACACCACTTTCGGTGCCGATCTCGCGCAGGCGGTTCGAGTTCGAGCTGTTCGTCGCACCGACGACGAGCAGTACGTCAACCTGTTCGCTCAGCTCGCGCACGGCGGCCTGGCGATTTTGCGTCGCGTAGCAGATGTCGCGCGTGTCCGGGCCGACGAGGTCGGTGAACCGGCGCTGCAGCGCTTCGATGATGCCGCGCGTATCGTCGACCGACAGCGTGGTCTGCGTGATGTACGCGACCGGCGTGTCGACGGGCAGCGTCAGCGTATCGACTTCTGCTTCGCTCTGCACGAGGATCACCTCGGCCGGAATCTGGCCGATCGTACCCTCGACTTCCGGGTGGCCCGCATGGCCGATCAGGATCAGCCGGCGGCCCGCCGCGACATACTGGCGGCCCTGCACGTGCACTTTCGTGACGAGCGGGCAGGTGGCGTCGAGCACGTCGAGGCCGCGCGTTTCCGCGTCGCGCTCGACCGTCTGGGCGACACCGTGCGCGCTGAAGATCGCGACAGCACCGTGGGGCACCTCGTCGAGTTCCTCAACGAATCGCGCCCCTTTATTACGCAGGTTTTCGACGACATGCCGGTTATGCACGATCTCATGACGCACATAGACCGGCGCACCGTGCTGTTGCAGCGCGCGGTCGACGATCTCGATCGCACGGACAACCCCCGCACAAAAGCCGCGGGGCTGGGCAAGGATGACTCGCATAAGTGAGCGAACTCCGACGACAGACGCCGGGGTTCGAGGAGCTGGCACTCGCTCGCTCGCCCCGGCTTGATGTTATGAAGGCAGGAACGAACCGGCCGGCCAGGCCCCGGAACCCCGAATTAATCGCGCATTTTAACTCTATCGGGAAGTCCTTGCTTTGGTGCTGTAAATGGCGTGTTGCATTTGCGGGAGAGCCGCGTCGGCGCTGGCGCGCGCGGAACCCAGTAAACTATGCGGTTTCGCGGGCAGCCGCTCCGGCTGCCCGGCGTCGCGCTCATTTCAAGGCCATTCGATGACCGTCGATTCTTACGCGTTTTGCCCGGCCGCCCATGCGGTTTCGGGCGTTTTGTTCCTGACCCCTATTGAATTTGCCGATGCCGGCGCCCGGCAGGAGGCGTGCCGATGATGCTGGTCCTTGCTTTCCTGGTGTCCGGCCTGTCGCTGATGATCTGGATCGTGCTGCTCGTCGCGCGTGGCGGCTTCTGGCGCGCGGTGCCCGCGCGGCCGCTGCCGCCCGAGGCGCGCTGGCGGTGATCGTCGGCCGTGCCGTGCGAAAAATTGAGCCGCACGACGTCGAGGCCCGCCTGCATCATCTGCAGCAGAATCTCCGGCGAACTGGAAGCCGGGCCGATCGTGGCGACTATC